>JBEVMI010000451.1:0-6517 GCA_040508685.1 Spongiibacteraceae bacterium | reverse complement strand
ACATTGAGCCGCAGAAGCAGCGATAAGTCCTGCTCACCTCTGCACGTTGAACCCTTACAATGCGCCGCTCCACATTCGGTGAAGACCATGCCTAAAACCTATCTGTTGATCTCGGCCATCAGCGGTTTTATCGCTGTAGCTCTCGGTGCATTCGGTGCGCACGGTCTGCGTCAGAAATTGAGTGCCGACATGCTCGCGGTCTATCAGACCGGTGTGCAATATCAGTTCTATCACACGCTCGCGTTATTGGCTGTTGCGCTGCTGTTGATGACGATGCCGCCATCCTCGTTTTTGAAATGGAGCGGCAATTTATTTGCGATCGGCATCGTCATTTTTAGCGGCAGTTTGTATGTACTGGCGATCTCCGGTGTGCGCTGGCTCGGCGCGATTACGCCGCTGGGTGGCGTGGCATTTTTGGCGGGCTGGATGTGTCTGGCGTTGGCAGCGTGGAATTGGCGATGAGCGTTTGGATAAGCAGCAATGACTGAAGAAAAATTTGAAGCAACATCGGTAAGCGAAGATAAAAAATTCATGCGCACGATCCGCAGTTTCGTGTTGCGGACGGGGCGCATGACCGCAGGCCAGGAGCGCGCACTCGAAGAACATTGGCCGAGCAAAGGACTGCTGCGCGAAAACGGTTTGCTGGATTACGCCACCATCTTTGGCCGCAGCGCACCGATCGTTCTCGAAATCGGTTTTGGTATGGGCGCATCACTGGTAACGATGGCGAAAGCCGCGCCGGATAAAGATTTTATCGGTATCGAAGTGCATCGCCCTGGCGTCGGCCGTCTGCTGCATACAATGGTGGAACAAGGCGTCGAAAATATCCGCGCGTATTGCGACGATGCGGTTGAGGTGCTGCAACAATGTATCGCCGATGACAGTCTCGCCTGCGTGCAGATTTTTTTCCCCGATCCGTGGCACAAGAAAAAACACAACAAACGCCGTTTGATCCAGCCCGAGTTCGTGCAGTTGTTGCGCAAAAAATTGCAGCCCGGCGGCGTCATCCATCTCGCTACCGACTGGCAGGATTATGCCGAACATATGCTGGCAGTGATGAGCGTCGCCGCAGGTTTTAAAAATCAGGGCGGCGATGGTTATGCGCCCCGCCCCGAGTCGCGTCCGCTGACAAAATTCGAAGCGCGGGGCGAGCGGCTCGGTCATGGCGTGTGGGATTTACTGTATGAAAAAATAAGTTGATGCTGCAGTTTGCGTCTAAGGCCCTCCTTGCGACAGCCCGCCATCGGTTTCGAGAATGATGCGGCAGGCTTCTTTCAGCGATTCGACCAGCAGGCGCGAACGCTGTTGTTTGGGCACGCGGCGGGTGTGATTGGGAGGGTCGGGCAGATTCGCGTTGCGGAGATTGGGCTCGGTGCTGATCGAGCTTTGCAGAGATGATTTCATGCCCGGGATTCCTCATGCAGGTTGCCGTGCCGATGTGGCTGCCCGATCGGCGATCCTTGCCCGGTTATTCGTTGACCATGGTCTGCAGCCGCTCGGTCGCTTCGACCAGCTCATTCAGCATGTCGTAGACCACCTGCCGCACCGTGGTTTCGCCGTTCATGTCGCCGACGACCTGGCCCACCGGATAACTCATGTAATCCGCGGCGTGGGCGCGATCGATGCGCGCGACGGCTTCGCGCGTAGACAGCGTTTGCAGCGGCATCGGCAGTGTTTTCGGGGCGCCGGGTTGCTCCCATGCGTCCGAAAATTTGCTGCGCAGCATGCGACACGGTTTGCCGGTCTGGCAGCGCGACTGGATCGCATCTTCGGATTTTGCGGCGTACAGGCGCTGTTTCATCTCCGGCAGCAGATCGCTTTTGTCGGTGCCGAGCCAGATCGAACCACACCACACCCCTTCGGCGCCCAGCGTCAGCGCGGCTGCCATCTGCCGCCCGCGCCCGATGCCGCCCGCCGCCAACACGGGAACCGGCGCCACCGCGTCGACCACTTGCGGCCACAAAATCATCGAGCTGATGGTGCCGGTATGGCCGCCGGCCTCGCTGCCCTGCGCGACCAGCAAATCGACGCCGGCTTCGATCTGCGCCTTGGCGTGATCGACGCGACCGACCAGCGAGCCGACCTTCAAGCCGCGTGCGTGCAGGGCGTCGACTTTGTGTTTGGGCGGCGTGCCGAGTGCGTTGACCAGCAGTTTTACTTTCGGATGCCGCACGGCCACTTCCACCAGTTCTTCGGCGGTTTCCGGCGTCATGTGCGTGCGTTTCAGATACTCGGCGATCAGGCGTTCGGTGTCGCCGTCGGGCAGTGCCGGGATGGCGGCCTTGTCGCACATTTCCTTCAGAAAACGTTGATTCGCTTCCGGGATCTGCTTGCTGAAATCAATCGTGTTGGTGGCGGGTTTTTCGTAGGTGTTCGGAATCAGGATGTCTACCGCGTACGGTCTGTCGCCGACTTCGTTGTCGATCCAGGTCAGCTCCACTTCGAGTTGTGCCGGCGTAAAACCGCTGATGCCGAACACGCCCATGCCGCCGGCTCTCGACACTTCGGCGACGACATCGCGGCAGTGCGAAAAGGCGAACAGGGGCAGCTCGATACCGAACATCTCGCAAATTTTTGTTTTCATTGTGGGTCGTGCTCCGGTTTGTGGGGCTGATCAGTTGCGAAATCTAACGGCCCAGGCGTGGCGCGGGAAGCACAAAAACTGACATTCCGCCGCACGAAAACGATCAGCGGCCACCTAACGGAAAAACCATCACCGCTGACGGGGACGTCGTCGCCCGCATGCGGTTCAGCCTGTCACGTTATTTCTGCAGGGCATGTGGGGAAAAACCGTGCGCCATTACATCGGTCTCGCGGGACCGCTGCATCAGCTCAAAGGTTTCGGATGGGCATTTTTAATGCCGCTGGCGATACCGTGATCGTGAAAGGCGAGGTGGTGCGCAAGTGGCAGGATGCAGGCAAGAATTTTCTTGAAATTAAAATGTGGTCGGAAAATTCAAAAGGTATTTCGGTTGGCCCCGGTACCTGGATTGCGAGTTTGCCGGCGCGCGATTGATCGGCATTCAAGGTTTTTCCGGAAGGGCAAACGTGAACGTCGAACCGGCTCCGAGCGTGCTGACCACTGACACCTTGCTGTCGTGTGCCTCCACATAGGATTTGACGATATAGAGCCCCAGCCCGTGTGCGCCGGTGGCTTCGGAGTCGGTTTCCAGCTTGTCGAAAATAACGTCGAGACGATTTGGCGCGACGCCGACGCCGTTGTCGCTGACAAAACATTCGACGCTGCCGTGGTCGAGGCTTTTCGCCCCGATAGCGACCTGCCCCTGTGGGGCAAATTGAATGGCATTCGTGATCAGGTTTTGAAAAATGCGTCGCAGCAGCGCCGCATCGGCATAAATCGTCAGCTCGTCCGGCACTTGATTAACCAGCTTGGTACCGGCCGCATCGGCAATGGGATGCAGATCGTGAATCAGCAATTCCACGAGAGGCCACAGATACACCTCGCGACGCACGAGTTTGATGCCGACGTCGGCTTCGAGGTGCGTGTTTTCTTCCAGTACCGTACGCACCAGCGCGTCGAGCTGATGCACGTTGCGTTTTAGTGTTTTCAGCATCATTGCGATGTCGGGGTTGGCGGCCTGCCCGTTCAATATGCTTTCCAGCACAGTGGACGCCAGCGCAATGGCATTCAGTGGCGTACGCAAATCGTGGGCAACGAACGCCAGATAATCCTCGCGGCGGCGCCGCACTTCGGCTGCCTGTTGCGTGGTATAGGTTTGCACGGCAAGGCCGATGGCCCCGTCGAAAACGCGATTCATGATATGAAAGGGTTTGCCCTGCAGGCTCAGGCCGTGGGCGCCCGCGAGGTCGTGAATGCAGCCGCGCAGAATGTTGTATTCCGCCACCACTTCTTCGATATCGAAACCGTCCTGCAGCCGTTGTGCGCCGTGTTCCGGTGGGCTGCCGGTCAACAGACTTTCGGCGATGCCTTCATCGGATATCTTGCGAAAGGCGTCGGCAAGTTCATCGAGCAGTTGCGGGATGTGGTCGTTCAGGGTCGGGGTATCGAGATGTTTTGCGGACGGTAATTCCCGTACCTGCTGCCGCCAGTCCGCTAGCAGGGACGATCTCTGGTCAATAATAAGCGCGGCCAACTTGGCTAAATCGGAGGGCATGGGTACTTCTCGGGCAACGGCCAAAGGCGCCATCCTAAAGCCGAAGCTGTCGGGACGTCGATAGTTTAAATGCGCGGTGCCGTCTCATGCCCGAGCCCTCGCGGCGTGAGATGGAGGTAGCCTCCGGGTTCCACACGTTTGGTACATGCGGCGCAGCAATCAGGCCGGAGAATGCGGTGAGATCGGCGCCGCGCCGCCGGTGACACTGCGATGGTTGATACTGCGCGTCGTGGTGAATCCAATCGCGCCCGCTTCCATGCGCGCTGCGTGATCGCCCGCATTTGCGCGACTTCGTCGGCAGTTGCTTCTTCCAAGCGCATCGCTCGCTCACCCATCATATACACGCGCAGCGGCGCATGTGGCAATTCCGCGGCGACATCGACGTCGTAATTACGCGCGTCGAGAAAGTCGAGAAACTCCTCGAAGGTTTCCCATTGCCACGGCACGCCTGCGGTTATCACGATTTCCGGAATATCCTCGATGCCTTCCATCAGCTCGACCAGCTTGTGGCGATCCTGCGGTTTGCACGGCGCAAAGCCGACACCGCAATTGCCCATGATTACGGTAGTGACGCCGTGTGCCGACGACGGCGATGCGCGATGGCTCCAAGTCACCTGGCCGTCGTAATGCGTATGGATGTCGACAAAACCCGGCGTCACGGCATGACCATGCGCGTCGATGACGTTGTGCGCGGGCGCGGTGATGGTGCCGACGGTACTGATCAAGCCATTCGTCACACCGATATCGGCGCTGTATCGCTGTTCAAATTATTGAGAAATTTTCTCTAGCGTGTTGCCGGCTTATTGCATACTCCGTATTCCGCGCCGCCGGTTTGCACTACCGGTTCGTTACGAAAGCGGCGTAGAGCGTTCGCATATGGAAAATGGTTAATGCCGGGACGCGAACACATGCGTCGTCGACAGGTCATCAACGAGGTCTATTTTGTATATCGAAATTATTTTGACGCCGCGCTTCAGCGACACCGATGCCGCCGGACACATCAATAACACAGCGGTGACGCAGTGGCTGGAGGCCGGTCGTCTCGATTTCAATCTGAATCATTTGCCGGAGGTGCCGCCGATGATGTTGCGGCGCATCGAAGTCGACTACGACCGCGAGATGACGCATCTGGAATCAGCGTTGATTCGCACCGGCGTTGAGCGGGTCGGCAATAAAACCGTGACCATGCGGCAGGAAATTTGGCAGGGTGGTATCTGTCGTGCGCAGGCGCTCGCGGTCGATTGTTATTTCGATCCGGCGACGCGGCGCGCCACCGAAGTGCCCGAGCGTTTTCGCGAAATCTATCGCGGCCTGATGTTCAACGACGCAGGCACTGGAAGCTGATCGTTACCAATCGAGCGTGAGCCGGCTTTCAAATTTGCGTGCAACGCCCGTCAGCGGATCGATGAAAAACAGGCTGCGCGCCAGCAGTTTCAGGGGCTGTGAATAATTGTCGGCAGCTTCGTTGCGCAGGTCGGGATAGATCGGGTCATTGCAGATCGGTGCGCCGAGCGCCGCCATATGCACGCGCAGCTGATGTTTTTTTCCGGTGACTGGATACAGCGCGTAGCGCCATAAATCGCCGTGGCGTTCGCTCACTTCAATCCGCGTTTCCGAATTCGCAATGCCGTTTATTTCCTGCGAGCGAAAAAATGGTTCGCCCCTGACGATCCGTGTCGCGCGCAGCAGCGGAAAGTTATATTGCGGCAAAGCCGGCGCAATCGCCTCGTAATATTTCTGAATTTTTTGTTCGCGGAATAACGACTGGTAAAGTGCGCGACTGTTTTTTTGCACCGACACCAATACCAGGCCGGCGGTATGGCGATCGAGGCGATGCAGCGGCGTCAATTCGGAATTGTGAAACTGACGCATCAGCCTCCCCTGCAAGGTTTCCTCGACATAACTGCCTGCCGGCATTACCGGCAGAAAATGTGGTTTGTCGACGACGATCAGATGATCATCGGCGTACAACACCGTCTCGGTAACCGGTATCGGTTGTTCGTCGGGCACTTCGCGAAAATAATAAATGCGTAAGCCACTTTGGTACGGCTTTAGCGCATCGATGGTGGCGCCCTGTGCATCGAAAACGCGGCCGCGCGCCATGCGATCGCACCACTGTTCGCGGCTGATCGTCGGGAAATTTGCACAGAGACAATCGAGCACCGTCGCCCAGCTGCCCTGCGGTAAATGAAATGCGCTGGCGCGCACGCCTGCGGTGAATACGGTGCGATCTTTCATGGCTTGCCGCCGGTGCCGGCCTGCAATGCCTGGCCGGTGCTGATTTGTAATGCTTGATAGGCACTCGGCGAAACGCCCGTCCACTGTTTGAACGCGCGGCTGAATGAACGCGGTTCGGCAAAACCGAGTTGCACGGCAACGTC
>JBEVMI010000393.1:0-6337 GCA_040508685.1 Spongiibacteraceae bacterium | reverse complement strand
ATTTCGCCCTTGCTGATAATGCCGATGCGATCGGCCATTTCCTCGGCCTCTTCGATGTAGTGCGTGGTGAGGATGATGGTGACGCCGCGCTCGCGCAGGCGCCGCACCATCGCCCACATGTCGCGACGCAGTTGCACGTCGACGCCGGCAGTCGGTTCGTCAAGGAACAGAATGTCGGGTTCGTGCGAGAGCGCCTTGGCGATCATCACGCGGCGTTTCATGCCGCCGGACAGCTCGAAAATTTTCGCATCGCGTTTGTCCCACAGTGACAGGTCGCGCAGCAGTTGTTCGAGATAGGCCGGGTTCGGTCCTTTGTTGAACAGGCCGCGGCTGAATTTGACCGTTGCCCACACCGTTTCGAACGCCTCGTTGACGATTTCCTGCGGCACCAGCCCGATTTGCGCGCGCGTGGCGCGATAGTTCTCGCGAATGTCGTGGCCGCCGACGCGCACCTGGCCGGTGCCCGGATTGACGATGCCGCAGATGATGCTGATCAGCGTGGTTTTGCCGGCGCCGTTGGGGCCGAGCAGCGCGAAGATTTCGCCTTTGTTGATTTGCAGATTGATGTTTTTCAGTGCCGGGTGGCCCGACGCGTAGGTTTTGTTGAGATTGTCGACCGTGATCACCGCCTGCACTGCATTCTCCATTCGTCACACACGCGCACAAACAAAGCGGCGATTGTAGGCAAAACCAGGCCGCAGGTTTAGGTTTGTGTTGTTGTGGTTTGCCAGCCCCGGCGCGATCAGGGAAAATACGCGGCCTTTCAGCAGCCCCTTCCCGCAGTCAGCCTGCCAGCCCGCGTTCTTTGAACGGGTTCCCTAACCGGAGTAAACCGATGCCCTCTCGCAGCGATCTTGCCAATGCCATTCGCGCTCTCAGCATGGACGCTGTGCAAAAAGCCAATTCCGGCCATCCGGGAGCCCCGATGGGCATGGCCGATATCGCCGAGGTGCTGTGGCGGGATTTCCTGCGGCACAACCCGAAAAATCCGAAGTGGGCCAATCGCGATCGTTTCATCTTGTCGAACGGCCACGGCTCGATGTTGCTGTATTCGCTGCTGCACCTGACCGGCTACGACCTTGGCATCGAAGATCTCAAACAATTCCGTCAGCTGCACAGCCGCACGCCCGGCCACCCCGAGTTCGGTTATACGCCGGGCGTCGAGACCACCACCGGCCCGCTCGGCCAGGGTCTCGCCAATTCGGTCGGCTTTGCGCTCGCCGAAAAAGTCCTGGCGGCACAGTTCAACCGCGCCGGTCACGACCTCATCGACCATCACACGTATGTATTCCTCGGTGACGGCTGCCTGATGGAAGGCATCAGCCACGAAGCCTGCTCGCTGGCGGGCACGCTCGGCCTCGGAAAGTTGATCGCGTTCTACGACGACAACGGCATTTCGATCGACGGCCACGTCCAGGGCTGGTTCACCGACGACACGCCAAAACGTTTCGAGGCCTACGGCTGGCACGTGATTCCGGGTGTCGACGGCCACAACAGCGACCAGATTCGCGCCGCCATCGTCAAAGCGCAGGCGAGCACCGACAAGCCGACGTTGATCTGCTGCAAAACCATCATCGGCAAGGGCGCACCCAACAAGCAGGGCTCGGAAGAGGCCCACGGTTCGGCGCTGGGTGCCGACGAAGTCGCCGCTACCCGCAAGGCGCTGGGCTGGAGCTATCCGCCGTTCGAAATCCCCGCTGACATCTACACCGAGTGGGATGCCAGCGCCCGTGGTTCCCAACAGGAAAGCGTCTGGAACGAACAACTCAAGGCCTATCGCGCCGCGTTCCCGGACCTCGCGGCCGAATTCGAACGCCGGATGAAGGGCGAGCTGCCCGGTGATTTCGCCGCCAAGGCCGACACCTACATCCAGTCGTCACAGGCCGAAGCCAAAACCGTCGCCTCGCGCAAAGCCTCGGAAATGGCGCTGAATGCCTTCGGCCCGCTGTTGCCGGAACTGCTCGGCGGCTCGGCCGATCTGGCCAGCTCCAACCTGACCATCTGGAAAGGCAGCAAGGGCGTCAGCGCCACTGATGCCGCCGGCAACTACATCTATTACGGCGTCCGCGAATTCGGGATGTCGGCAATCATGAACGGCATCTTCCTGCACGGCGGCTTCCGCCCTTACGGCGCGACTTTCCTCGTCTTTATGGAATATGCGTGTAATGCGGTGCGGGTCGCGGCGCTGTCGAAGATCCCGACCACTTTCGTCTATACCCACGATTCGATCGGCCTCGGCGAAGACGGCCCGACCCACCAGCCGGTCGAGCAACTGGCCGCGCTGCGTTCGACGCCGAACCTGCACACCTGGCGCCCCTGCGATGTCGTCGAATCGGCGGTGGCGTGGAAGTCCGCAATCGAACGCAAGGACGGCCCCGCGGCGCTGATTTTCAGCCGCCAGAACCTGCAACATCAGCCGCGCGATGCGGCCCAGCTTGCCAATGTCGCCCGCGGTGGTTATGTCTTGAAGGACTGCGCCGGCCACCCGGAACTAATCCTGATCGCCACCGGCTCCGAAGTGCAGCTTGCGGTATCCGCCGCCGAAACCCTGACTGCCGCCGGCCGCAAAGTGCGCGTGGTGTCGATGCCGTGCACCAATGTGTTCGACCAACAGGACGCCGGCTCCCGTGAATCGGTACTGCCGAGCGATGTGTTCGCGCGCGTCGCCGTCGAAGCCGCGCACAAGGACTACTGGTACAAATACGTCGGCCTCGACGGCGCCATCATCGGCATGGAAACCTTCGGCGAATCGGCGCCCGGTCCTGCGTTGATGGAGTACTACGGTTTCACCGTCGACGCCGTGGTCGAAGCCGCCAACGACCTGCTCGACGCCTGAGCAGGCCCTGAGCATATGGTCAGACTCGCGATCAATGGTTACGGCCGTATCGGCCGTTCGGTGTTGCGCGCGCTCTACGAAGGCGCGCACAAATCGCGACTGCAGATCGTCGCGATCAATGAGCCGGCCGATCTCGCCACCGTCGCGCATCTCACCAAATACGACACCACGCACGGGCGTTTTCCGGGCACGGTCTCCCACGAAACACATAGTGCGGGCGACGGGCAGTGGCTGATCGTCAATGGCGATCGCATCGCCGTCAGTCATTCGACCGGACTGACAGATCTGCCGTGGCGCGAGCACAACGTCGACGTCGTGCTCGAATGTTACGGCGGTTATACGACCCCGGCCGAGCTGTCCGGCCATCTCGCAGCCGGCGCGAAAAAAGTCTTGCTGTCGCAGCCGGGCGCCGCCGATATTCCCGCCATCGTCTGGGGCATCAATCACACCCGTTTGCAGGGTTACGAGACCATCATTTCCGCGGCGTCGTGCACCACCAATTGCGTGGTGCCGGTGATCAAGGTGCTCGACGATGTGTTCGGCATCGAATACGGCATCACGACGACGATCCATTCGGCGATGAACGACCAGCCGGTGCTCGACGCCTATCACCACACCGATTTGCGCAAAACCCGCGCCGCGTTCCAGTCAATCATCCCGGTCGATACCGGTCTCGCCGCCGGAATTTCGCGCGTGCTGCCCGCGCTCGGCGCACGCTTTGCATCGCATGCGTTGCGGGTGCCGACGATCAATGTCTCGGCGATGCAACTCGCAGTCTCGTTGCGCCCCAATGCAACGGGGAGCGGGGCGACGGTAGCCGCGGTCAACGCTGCGTTGGCGCGGGCCGCCGCAGGTGAGCTGGCAGGGGTTCTCGGCTACACTGACGAGCCCTTGGCGTCGTGCGATTTCAATCACGACGCACGCTCCGGCATCGTCGATGCCAGCCAGACCCGCAGCGCCGGCAATTTAATTAACGTCCTCACCTGGTTCGATAACGAGTGGGGCTACGCCAACCGCATGCTCGACGTGGTGGCGTACTGGACGAAATCCTGAAACCCCAATGGAGCAGTAAATGGCCGTTCTGAAAATGTCCGACCTCAACCGTGCCGGCAAACGCGTGCTGATCCGTGAAGATCTGAATGTGCCGGTGAAAGATGGCAAGGTGACTTCCGACGCGCGCATCCGCGCTGCAATCCCGACCATCGAACTGGCCCTGAAAGCCGGCGCCAAAGTGATCGTGATGTCACACCTCGGCCGTCCCACCGAAGGCGAATTTGCCGAAGAATTTTCGCTGCAGCCGGTCGCCACGCATCTCGGCGAATTGCTGAAACGCAGCGTACCGGTGGTGACCGACTGGCGGGGTGGTTTAACTCTCGCCGCCGGAGACTTGGTGCTGCTCGAAAATGTGCGCTTCAACAAGGGCGAGAAAAAAGACGGTGACGATCTCGCCAAGGCCTATGCATCGCTTTGCGATATTTTCGTGATGGACGCGTTCGGTACCGCGCACCGCGCCGAAGCCTCGACTCATGGGGTCGCCAAATTTGCACCGGTCGCGTGCGCGGGTCTATTGCTCGCCGACGAACTCAGCAGTCTCGAAAAAGCGTTGAAAAGTCCGGCGCGTCCGCTCGCTGCAATTGTCGGCGGCTCCAAAGTTTCCACCAAACTCACGGTTCTCGAAAATCTGTCGACGAAATGCGATCAGCTGATTGTAGGCGGTGGCATCGCCAATACATTTTTGGCGGCGGCAGGTTTTCCAGTCGGCAAATCGCTGTGCGAACACGATCTGATCCCCGCGGCAAAAGCGCTGATGGAAAAAGTGAATATACCGCTGCCGGTCGATGTCGTGGTCGGCAAGGAATTTAGCGAGAAGGCCGCAGCGGTCGTCAAAGACGTCAAAGATGTTGCCGACGACGATATGATTTTCGATATCGGCCCGAAGAGCGCGGCTGCACTGGCCGAACTGTTGAAAAGTGCCAAAACGATTTTGTGGAATGGCCCGGTCGGTGTGTTCGAGTTCGATCAATTTGGCAATGGCACTGAAGTATTGTCGAGAGCGATTGCGGCGAGCCCGGCATTTTCAATCGCCGGCGGCGGCGACACGCTTGCTGCGATCGATAAATACGGCATCGAAAAAGAGGTGTCGTATGTGTCGACCGGCGGTGGCGCATTTCTTGAATATGTCGAAGGCAAGGTATTACCGGCCGTGGCGATTCTGGAGCAGCGCGCGGCCAAGTAATTTGGATACGTGAAAAGTTTGGCAAGGAGGCCAAAGAAATGCCGATCATCTGCCGCTTTTACGGCATTGTCATAGCGATGTATTTTAAGGATCACTCGCCGCCGCACCTGCACGCAAAATACGGCGGTTTCGAGGCGCAGATTCGCTTCGACGGTTCTGTGCTCGGCGGTGAGCTGCCAGCGCGGGCGTTGCGATTCGTGCAAGAGTGGATACAAATTCACGCCGACGAACTGCATGAAGATTGGCGCCGGGCGCAGTCGGGTGAATTGCTGTTGGGCATTGCACCACTGGAATGAACGGATATTGTGGAGGCGCGACATGCTGCATGTAACGTCAGCAAAATATATTGATGACTATCGGATCTGGGTTTGTTTTGACGATGGTACAGAAGGCGAGGCTGATTTGAGTTCTGCGCTAAGCGGCCCCGCATTCGCACCTCTGCGCGACAAAACAGTTTTCGGTCGTTTCAGTGTTGATCCCGAGTTGGAAACCATCGTCTGGCCGAATGGCGCCGATCTGGCTCCGGAATACCTGAAAGAGTTAGTCGCAAATTCATTGGCATCGACGCGCGGAATTGCGTGATCGGTGTCTATCGAAAAACCAAATTAGCAAGAGGCCTACCACCATGCCACTGATCAGTATGCGTCAACTGCTCGACCACGCCGCCGAAAATGGTTACGGCGTGCCGGCGTTCAACGTCAACAATCTCGAACAGACCCGCGCCATCATGGAGGCCGCGCAGGCCACCAATAGCCCGGTGATCATGCAGGCCAGTGCCGGTGCGCGCAAATATGCGGGCTCGAATTTTCTGCGCCACATGATTCAGGCGGCGATCGAAGAATTCCCGGATATTCCGGTGTGCATGCACCAGGATCACGGCGTCAGCCCCGGCGTGTGCCAGCGTTCGATCCAGCTCGGTTTCAGTTCGGTAATGATGGACGGCTCGCTGAAAGACGACGGCAAAACCCCGGCCGATTACGATTACAACGTGCGTGTGACCCGCGAAGTGGTCGCGCTGGCACATGCGTGCGGTGTATCGGTTGAAGGTGAACTCGGCTGTCTCGGCTCGCTCGAAAGCGGTATGGCCGGTGAAGAAGATGGCGTCGGCGCCGAAGGTATTCTCACGCACGATCAGATGCTGACCGATCCCGACGAAGCCGCCGAGTTCGTCAAGGCCACGCACGTCGATGCGCTCGCGATTGCTGTCGGCACCAGTCACGGCGCGTATAAATTCACGCGCCCGCCCACCGGCGATATTCTTGCCA
>JBEVMI010000374.1:0-3220 GCA_040508685.1 Spongiibacteraceae bacterium | reverse complement strand
AGTCGGTTGCAAAGCAATAGAACAATCCTGCGCCGCCGGTGCCGACCAGATTTTCCTGGCTGCAGCCTTTGGTACCGTGCGCGGAATTCCACGAAACATTGCCGCCGCCCTGACGATCGAAGTGACCGATCTGCGCGCTGCCGGTGGTGGCGCTGCTGGTGAAATTGCTGCAGGTGTGATCCGCCGCGTCGGTAAATGCGCGGCCGTCGGTTTGAGAGCCGGTCAGGATGTCGTGTTCATTCGGTTTCTCCCCGGAGCTTTTTACGGGTTCACCGCGTTCGTTGATGCCGGTGCGTTTGCTGAGGTTATTGCCGAGACGCGCTGCGTCCAGCGTATCGCCGTGCAGGTCAGCGATGTCTTTTGCCACTTGCGCGCCAGTCGCGTTAAACCACGGGCCTTTGCCGATGCGGTCGCGTGCGTTTACCGCGGGTTTGCCGTTGGTGGCCTGCGTGCTCAGATAGGCATGCCAGGTTTTTTTGCTGCCAACTGCGGCGGCCAGCTTCTGGCAATGGCTGTCGGCTCCAGCGAGGCCGCCGAGATCGGCGCCGTTGCCGACACCGGTGCTGGTAATAAAAAAGCTGAGGGGTTCCTGGGGTTTAGTCGGTGCTGCCCCCGGCGTGGTTTGCTGAGGCGCTTGTGGCTGTACTTGTTGGGAGAGTGCGAGCGAAGACAGCGAACACAGTGCGCCGATGACAAATAAAGTTTTTTTCATTTCTGATTCCTGTTGGTTTTGGTTGTCCGGAATATGCTTATGCGATTTGTAGCGGTGAACGTCATGGATGTTGGCAGCGTTTCAATCTTTAACTGGCTGCGTTCTGCGCGTCAGCAAATTTTGTACCGTGAAAAATCGAAAGAGCTGTTTGTGGAAATTTCGTCTGGTAATCTAAAAAATCAAACGAAATTATTGTGGGGAAAATCTTGAAGAGATTGTCGGGTTCGAGCGGTGCCGTTTTTTTGTTCGTGGCAATGAGTGTATTTGCGTCAACGTTGGAGGCGAGCGAGCAGCTCATGGAGAAAAGCGGTTGTATCGCCTGTCACCGGGTCGATCAGAAATTGCTTGGGCCGGGTTTTAAGCAGGTGGCAGCGCAATACAAAGATACCGAGGGTGCCGCCGAGTATCTGTTTCAAAAAGTACGGGAGGGGGGCGAAGGCGTTTGGGGTGATATACCGATGCAGCCGAACGGTCCGAATAAGATATCCGACGAAAATTTAAATATAGTCATAGCCTGGATATTAAGTCTTTAAGCGCCTTTGGCATTCTGTTCCTGAACCGCAGGCTGCTGCCTCATCAGCAGTTGGCGCGTTTGTGCTGCTGTTCTGGCAGCAGCGCGGCACCGATCGGTTTGCTGCGCTATGCGGTTTTACTGATTCCATGCGGGTTTTTATTGGATATTTTCGGATTGGCATACGGGCTGCTATGGACTCTTATCTCGGTGCATTGATCATCGACCTGCGCCGCTCCGAGGAGCTGACCAAAATTGAACTACGAAGAGGAGGGTGGAAAGTTGGCGAAAATCCTGCCGCCGGAACCGAAGCCTGCAAATGTCACCGCAGCCAAATAAATCCGGCATAGATATCAAAGCCGAGATAAACCCGATGTTGCGGCGTTGGGCGTTCATGCGCGTCGCCGTGCAACTGGCGTGGTTGAGTGTGGCGCTGGCAATTTTGTTGAGCGCACGCAGTGTTGTTGCTGCGCCGCTGGCAACCGACAGCGCGGCAACCGAGCAGGTGCGAGCCACGCTGATTCCTTCGGTCCGCGCCGTGTTTCCGGGGCAGACCGTCACGCTGGGCGTGCAGCAGAAAATCATTCCGCACTGGCACACCTACTGGATCAATCCCGGCGATTCCGGCCTGGCTACGCGTATCGATTGGACGCTGCCGACCGGTGCAATTGCCGGCGCGATTCAGTGGCCGCTGCCGTCACATTTCGATGTCGAGGGCATCACCAATTATGGTTACGCCGATGAGGTGACCTTGCTCACCGATATCATCGTGCCGAATGACATCCCCGTCGGTTCAAATTTTTCGGTTCAGGCAACGGTCAACTGGCTGGTTTGCGCCGAGCTTTGCATTCCCCAGAAAGTCGAACTGGCGTTGACCTTGCCGGTGGTCGCATCCGCTGCGGATGTCGGTCCTCGCAATACAGATATCGAGACGGTGCGCGCGTTATTACCGCAGGCGAGTTTGTGGCCGCTGCGCGTTGAAATCACCGGGGGGGAAGAGCCGGCGCTGTCTCTGCGTATCGTCGGCGCCGCCGATGCATTGGCGCGCGCCAGCGAGATCTGGTTCTACGCCGATAGCTGGGGGCGTGTGCAACACAATGCCGCGCAGCCCCATCGCCGCGACGGCGCCGATGTCGTGCTCGAATTGCCGCCCGGCGAAAATCCACCGACCACGGCAACCGAGCTGGGCGGTGTGCTTACGATCGTTGAGCAGTTGGATGGTGCTGTGGTGCGCCGCGGTTTTGTATTGAGTGGCGTCGCTGCGGCGTCCTCAGTAGCGATGGCCCGACCTATTGCAGACATATCCGTGGCGACATTGCCGACATTGCTGCCAACGCTGTTGCTGGCGTTGCTCGGCGGCGTCATTCTCAATTTGATGCCCTGCGTATTTCCGGTGCTGTCGGTCAAGGCGCTGGCGCTGCTGAAATACGCACATCACACCCGCGCGCAGATTCGCACGCAGGGGCTGGTATATACCGGCGGCGTGCTCGCCAGTTTTGGTCTGCTCGCGCTGTTGCTGATTTTGCTCAAGGCTGGCGGCAATCAAATCGGCTGGGGTTTTCAATATCAGTCACCGCTGTTTGTGGTGGCGGTCGCTTATTTATTGTTTGCGGTCGGCCTGAATCTGTCGGGCCTGTTTTCGATCGGCAATGCGGTGACCGGTGTCGGCTCGACGCTCGCCGCACGGCCGGGTTATGTCGGCAGTTTTTTCTCCGGAGTATTGGCGGCGATTGTTGCGACGCCATGCACGGCGCCGTTTATGGGCGCTGCCATTGGCTACGCGTTGGCGCAACCGCCGCTGCCATTGCTCGCTGTATTTTTGTCGCTGGGTTTGGGGCTGGCGCTGCCGTATTTACTGCTGACGTGGTGGCCATCGTTGCAACGCCGATTGCCGCGGCCGGGACCATGGATGGATCGGCTAAAACAACTGCTGGCATTCCCGATGTATCTCGCTGCGGTGTGGCTGCTGTGGGTGCTGGCGCAGCAGGCTGGCGCGG
>JBEVMI010000004.1:0-4657 GCA_040508685.1 Spongiibacteraceae bacterium | reverse complement strand
CTGTTGTTGGCCGGGGTGATATGAGGCTCGCGCCAGCCTCGGAGTCGGAGGAAATAAATAATACGGAGAGCCAGGTAACCTTAATCCGGCTCTGTTACAACCACTAGCTCCTGATCTTTGTATTCGTGCAGACGGTTGTACAACGTCTTCAGGCTGATACCGAGAACCTCTGCAACTTTTTCCTTGTTGCCGGCATATTCTTCAAGCGTTGCCACAATCAGACGACGTTCGACATCGGCAATTGAAGCGCCGACGCGAACCATGAAGTTCGGCCCGCGCGGCACACTGGTTGCGCCGAACTCCTGCGGCAGGCAGTCGAGTTCCAAAACATCGTTAGCCATGATAAATGCACGATGCACGACATTTTTCAATTCACGTACATTGCCCGGCCAATTATACGTCCCGAGTCGCGCCAGCGCGGCCGGCGCAAATACCTTGTGCTGATTTTCCTTCGCGTTCAAATCCGCCAGGAACTGCTGTGCCAACTGATTCACGTCATCGCCCCGCACGCGTAACGGCGGCAACACCATCGGAAAAACCTGCAGGCGATACAACAAATCTTCCCGCAGCTTCCCAGCCGCTACAGCTTCTTCCGGAACACGGTTGGTAGCGGCAATGACACGGATATCCGTTTCAACTTCGCGATCCGAGCCAACACGCATGAACAAGCCGGTTTCCAGTACCCGCAACAATTTGACCTGCAATTCCACCGGCATTTCGGTGACTTCATCCAGAAACAGCGTGCCGCCATTGGCGCGCTCAAAATAACCCTTGTGCTCGCGGGTAGCCCCCGTGAAGCTGCCTTTTTCGTGACCGAACATTTCGCTTTCGATCAGCTGAGGTGAAATCGCGCCGCAGTTGACTGCCAGAAATGGCGCGCGATGGCGGTTACTGAGATCGTGCAGCGTCTGCGCCACCAGCTCCTTGCCGGTACCACTTTCGCCGGTGATAAGCACGGTCGCCACGGTCGGTGCAACGCGACTGATCTGATCGTATACCGTCTGCATTGCCGCCGAGCTGCCCAGCAGCAGACCGAAACGGCCCAAACGACGCAACTCATCGCGCAAGGTGTTGATTTCGATTTTCAAATCGCGCGGGCGCTCAACCCGGGCCAGAATATTTTTTAGCTGTTTGATATTGACCGGCTTTATCAAATAGTCCGCGGCGCCAAGGCGCAGAGCCTTGATTGAAGTTTCGATACTTGCGTTACCCGTAATGAGGACAATCGGTGTAGTGGCGCGCGACTCCACATCGTCGAATAAATCCATGCCCTCGCCATCCGGCAAGCCCAGATCGAGTAACACGATATCCGGCTTTTTGCGCGACATCCGGGTGCGGGCTTCCTGCAGACTCTGCGCGGTGTCGGTTGTAAAACCTTCGAGCCGAACCAGCTTGGCCAGTGCGTCTAAAGTTTCGTAATCATCGTCAACCAGCAGTGCATGCGGCATTCCAGATGCTCCATCCCAGTAAAGTTTGGTATCAACGTAGGGTTTGGCGAACCGACAAAGTTAGTGACGGCGCGAACTTAATACAGAATTCATTAAGCCATAGAAAGGCCTTATATTCGGCCTATTCATCGGTGCCAGAACACCCATAATTAAGAATTTAAAGACATATAAATGATATGCCCATCAATCAGACAAGCCCTACTCGCGTTTGTTACCCGCCACCAATATCTACGCATTCAGATTGTCGCCCAGCGAAGGCGGTGGTACGGGATTTTTCCGCCCTTTCCCCTTCTTGGGCTCAGCGCCTCGGCCCGTCTTAGCCTTGTCAGCGCCATTAGATGCGCGTCGCGTTTTTTTTGAAGCGTCCGAATCTGTCATCTTTGCCAATACCACACTGAAAAGGAATTATTGAAAGTGCTTATCCTGCGTTCCGCAGACTCTTGCTCAAGTACTGATCGATTTTTCGTACTAGAGACAGGCGGCTTGAACGCTCGTAATGATCAGCTGCTGCCTCCAGCCCGCTAATCAACATCATCCGCATGCTGCTTAGACCCGCAGCAATTTCCTCGTCGAGGGGTTTGTCCCTCAGTTCCACGAGTTTCTGAGCTACATAACTAATGTGTCCGTGCATCGCGACCGCCTCAATTGTGCCGCCACTCATCGTGGTCGGAACAAGAGAGAAGCAAGATTATGACCAGAATCGAGGGATTGATAAATCCGAGCCGCCACACCTCTGACCGGGACTTGCAAAAAGGCCGGGCGGTCAGTGCTTGCGCAATACTCCACCCTTGAGCGGAAAAAAATACAAACGGATTTTCATATGTGCAAGATGAAATCGATTGAAAGGCTTGTTTTTATCATTTCGACCGCAATCGAAAACACCCGGGGTCGCCCACAGAAATGCGCCGCAGCTTTTGCAAAACGGGAATACCACGTGGTGTTGGCATTTATGGACATTTTTCCTGGTGCCCCATCAGATCGTGAAAATTACATCGCCCAAAACCAAAAATAGTCAGACGTGCAGAGCATAAGCCTACCCGCGGACCAGAGACGGCCAACCAACAAACGTGCCAAGGCAGCGCGACTAACCGCGCTACCGACAGGCGTTTAATTCAGAGGGTGTTGAAAGAAAGGGAGGAAACCGAAAAATTGCCAAACCTAATCGGCAGCCTGTACACCGTTGGCGATATCGCGCAACGCCTCGGGGTTAGTCAGTGTCACTTCGCGATTGTCGGAGCTGATATAGCCAATCTTTTGCAGACGACTGAAAATCCGGCTGACGGTTTCGACGGTGAGGCCCAGATAATTGCCAATATCGGTACGCGACATCGGCAGGCGGAATGCGGTGGCCGACAGTGCGCGGCGGGCATTGCGGGCGGATATGCTCAACAGCAATGCGGCGACACGCTGCTCGGCGGTGTTCTTGCTCAACATCGCCAGCATTTTTTGATCCTGCGCGATTTCCTGGCTCATCAACTGAAAAAAATGGCGTTGCAGGCTCGGCAGTCGCGCGCTCAATTCGCTGACGCGGTCGAATGGGATTTCGCAGATCGCGGCCGTTTCAAGCGCGACGGCAGAACTCGCGTGTTTGTTTTTACTGACACCATCGAGTCCGAACACTTCGCCGGGCAGATAAAAACCGGTGATCTGCTCTTCGCCGGAATCAGTGACGCTGAAGGCCTTCAGGGTACCCGAGCGCACCGCGTAGACCGAGCTGAAGGTATCGCCTTCGCGATAGATGTAATCGCCTTTCTGCAACGGCCGGCCACGCTGGATGATTGCGTCCAATTTGGCGATATCAGCCGCCTGCAGCGCGATCGGCAGACAGATGGATGAGAGACGGCAACCGCTGCACGATATTTTGTAATCGTGATGGCATTGTTTACTGCATTCGTCTTTGGGAGATTTCGTGGAAATGTCGGCAGCGCCCTCGGCAGCAGTTGCACAAACGTTGCTTGTCGTGAGCATTGTTTCCGGCCCTTTCATTCGCGTCGCTTCAATTCCGATCGTTCACTTCCAGCCGACTCGATTCCGGCCGCTGCGTTGCCAAGGCGCTGGTGCCATTGGCTCCGATTTAGCATAACGCGGCGCCAATACGCCGTATTGACCCAGATCAATAGATCGATCCGCAGCGACCAATCGAATCGGCAGTTGATTCAAATCAAGCTCCAATTTCTTGATCCGACTGATAATAACAAGGCATTCAGATTTCCATTTGCAAAGCCCCTCTGTGCGAATCCCTACCCTGCGAGCCCCACTGACCGACCTGCCTGGAATTCAACGATGATCGGTAATCCATTCTCAAGCAACACCACGCCCGCCGTTTACAACTACAAGGTCGTTCGCCAGTTCGCCATCATGACCGTCGTGTGGGGAATTGTCGGCATGCTGGTCGGCGTGTTGATCGCCGCGCAGCTGATCTGGCCGGCACTGAATTTCGATACGCCCTGGCTGTCGTTTGGCCGGCTCCGCCCCCTGCATACCAACGCGGTCATTTTTGCGTTCGGCGGCTGTGCATTGATGGGGACGTCGTTTTACGTCGTGCAACGCACCTGCCAGACACGTTTGATTTCGGATCTCGGCGCCGCCATCGTGTTCTGGGGTTGGCAACTGGTGATTCTGTTTGCCGCGATCTCACTGCCACTGGGCTACACCACGTCGAAAGAATATGCCGAGCTGGAGTGGCCGATCGATATCCTGATCACCGCGATATGGGTGGTTTACGCCTACGTCTTTCTAGGCACGATCGCGATTCGCAGAACCACGCATATTTACGTCGCGAACTGGTTCTATGCCTCGTTCATCGTCACCGTCGCCGTGCTGCACATCATCAACAGCGCCGCAGTGCCGGTAAGCATGACGAAGTCGTATTCGATGTATGCCGGCGCGGTCGATGCGATGGTGCAATGGTGGTACGGCCATAACGCCGTGGGGTTTTTCCTGACCGCGGGGTTTCTCGGCATCATGTATTACTTCGTGCCGAAACAGGCAGAGCGGCCGGTGTACTCCTATCGCCTGTCGATCGTGCATTTTTGGGCGCTGGTATCGGTATATATCTGGGCCGGCCCGCACCATCTGATGTACACGTCGCTGCCTGACTGGGCGCAGAGCCTGGGCATGGTGATGTCGCTGATCCTGCTCGCGCCGAGCTGGGGCGGCATGATCAACGGCCTCATGACGCTCTCGGGCGCCTGGCACAAGCTGCGCAC
>JBEVMI010000310.1:0-13693 GCA_040508685.1 Spongiibacteraceae bacterium | reverse complement strand
AAATGGTTATCGCACCCGATCAGGGTTTCGCCGGCCGCCGCGCAGACCCGGCCTGTTTTGCCGCGGGCACCCGGCGGCGACGGCGCAAGCGCCACCAGAAACCTTCAACCACCACCAATACCACGATCAGTATCGCGACCAGGGAAAACCGAACCAGCACCGGCGCCATGGCTTCCACGCTGCCACTCAGCACCCCCAGCGCGATAAAAATGAAGGCTGGAGCAGACGCATCGTGCCCCGGAACAGGCGCCGGCAAAAACATCAGTACCGCCATCAGTGCGAGTAGCAGCAACCGAATATCGCGTTGCCAGCGTTGTGTCAGCCAGATAAAAATCGCGAAAGCGAGCAGACCGCAGCCCAGATAAAGCCCCCAGACGAAAGTGCGGTCGAAGGCGTTGGTGTAATCGTGTGCTTGAAGCATGGCGGTACGTCTCTGGTGATGCGATCAGCTATTGCCGCCCGGGCCCATATGGTCCGACGTCTTATCGCGATGCAGATCCAGCAGGTAGTCCTCTTTCTGCGGCGGCATCTGCAAATAAAACCCTTTGCTATCAATTTCCTGCAGAACTTTATTAACGTCGGCCCGCGCCAGTTTGCGCGTGGGTTCGAGCACCATCTTGGTCGTCAATTGCGGCTTGCCGAAATGCTCCAGCAGCGCTTCAGGCACCCGCTTGAGATCGTCGCGCAGATCGACATAAAGATACATCTCGTCCACTTTCGAACTGCGATAAATAGCGCATAGACGTTTCATGCCGGGTCCCGCTTTGAAGTCAGTTCCAGCGCGAGCGTCAGCAACTCGTCGCCAATAATGGATTTACGCCAGCCGCGCAGTGGCTCGGGGAGTTGCCGATCCAGCAGCAGGCGCTCGCAGTCACGCTTGCGCGCCAGTATTTCTGGCGCCACACCCAACTCGCCCGCTCGCTCGGCAACACGGTCGCGCAATCGATTCAAACGACCGCCCCACTCGCGCGGCAACGGCGGCTCCACCGGTGGCGGAATTTGGGATTCGTCCGCACTTTCAACCTCGCGCAATATCGCCAGCACGCTGTCCGCCTGCGCATTGCGGCGCTGCGGATCGAGATCAGGTATCCGCGCCAACTGACTGTTATCTTTAGGCATTCGCTTGGCGATTTCGAGCAGCTCAGCATCTTTCAGGATACGGCCACGCGGTACATTGCGTTCCCTTGCCGCCTGCTCGCGCCATGTGCATAACTCCTTGAGAGCCAGCACCTGACGATCGCGCAGACGAAACCCCGCCGACAACTTCCGATAATAATCTTCAGGCGCGGGCATCGATCGGCTCAGCCGCAACGCGCGCTCGCCCTCCTCCCGCCACCACTCAAATCGGCCCAGCTCGGTCAGACGCTTAGCAATAAGCGTAAAAAGGGGCGGCAGATGCGCCACATCCAGCGCCGCGTAATGACACTGCTCGGCACTGAGTGGGCGCTGCAACCAGTTGGAACGGGTGTGCTCCTTGTCGACCTGCACCCCCAGTACCTGCTGCACCAGCGCCTGATAACCGAGACCGTTGCCGATGCCCGCCAATCCGGCGCCAACTTGAGTGTCGTACAGCGGGTGCGGCGCACTGCCGAGCAATAACTGGAATATCTCCATATCTTCGCCGCTGGCATGCAGGACCTTGGGCGCGTCGCTGCTGAACAGCGATTTCAGCGGCTCCCACTGGTTGATCGCCAGTGGATCGATCAGATACTGCACACCGCCCACATCGAGTTGCAGCAGCCCCGGAAGGGGATAGAACGTGGTTTCGCGGACGAATTCGGTATCCATGGCGATCGGCATGCCATTCGCCGCGAGCAGCGACCACTGTGCACAGTGAGCGGCCAGCACGGCGTCATCGGCGATCCAGACTGGAGGTGTCATCAATGTTCCATTAGTCGACGCTTCATTAGTCGACACGACGGCGACCACTCAGCGCGTGCGCGAGTGTCCCGCTGTCGACATATTCGAGTTCGCCGCCAAGCGGTACGCCATGCGCGATCCGGCTGACGATCACACCGAGCGTTTTCAGATAGTCGGTAATGTAGAAGGCAGTTGCCTCACCTTCCACGGTCGGATTGGTTGCGAGAATGACTTCGCCGATCTGACGTTCGCGTACCTGATCGAACAGCCGATCGACGCCGATCTCTGCCGGGCCGATGCCATCGATCGGCGACAGATGCCCCATCAATACAAAATAGAGGCCGCGATAACTGCCGGCCTGTTCCAGCGCCATCACATCCGCCGGCGACTCCACGACACATAACATCTGCAGGTCGCGGCGCGGATCGGTGCAGATTCCGCACAACTCCAGCTCGGTCAGCGTGTGGCATTGTCGACAGTGCCCGACTTCGGCGACGGCATTCTCCAGTGCATGTGCCAGCCGCGTGCCCCCGTCGCGATTGCGCTCCAGTATCTGGAATGCCATCCGCTGCGCCGACTTGGGACCGACGCCGGGCAATACGCGCAGGGCATCGATCAGCTGATCGATCAAAGGACTGAATTTTTTGCTCATTGAATAAACGGTACCTATAAATCGCGTACCGATTAGAACGGCATCTTGAAGCCGGGCGGAATGTTCAATCCCTTGGTCATGCCGGAAAGCAGGTCCTTGCTGCTCTCCTCCACGCGACGCACCGCATCGTTCACCGCGGCGGCGAGCAGATCCTCCAGCACCTCTTTGTCTTCGCTGAGCAGCGACGGATCGATGCTGACGCGTTTGACGTCGTGACGCCCTGTCATCACCACCTTAACCAGCCCGGCACCTGCTTCACCGGTGACTTCGGCGTCGGCAAGCTTGGCTTGCGCCTGCTGCATCTGTTCCTGCAGTTGCTGCGCCTGTTTCATCAGGTCGCCCAGATTCGGTTTCATGCTATTTACCTCTTCAAAATCATCAGAGAAAAGCGTTATTCGTCGACTGGCTCGATGGAAGCTTCGTCCAGCAGCGCGCCAAAACCTTCCTGCAGCAGCAGAATATTCGGATCGGCGACGATTGCCGCATGCGCAGCGGCTCGCCGCTCCTGCCGAATGCGATCGCGGCGCATAAACGGCGTTTCCGCCTGTGGCTGGCCGATGTCGATCTGGAGTTTCAGGGTATTACCGAAATAATTGCGCAGGTGATCCTGCAACCGCTGTGTGTGCGCCTCGTCAAATACCGCCGCATGCCGCATGTCCAGCACCATCTCGACCAGCAGATCATGGCGACGGCGCAACTCGCAATGCGAGGCAATCGTTCCCAGCACGCCGCCCAGACCAAATCGGTGAAACTGCTCGACCCAGACGCCATTGTCGAATTGTTCAAACGCGATAACCTCAGCAACCGCAGCGGGCGATGGCGATATCCCCGCTGGTGTCGGTTCGGTTGCGCGACTGACAACGGGCGCGGCAATCGACTCAGCCTGCCGACTCGGTACTGCCTGCAAGATGGCCCGCGCCGGCGTTGGCGACACGACCGGTTCGGAAACGCGCACTGGCGCAGCTGCCGCCCCCGTGCGGGTTATCGAGGTGACATTCGCAGGCGAGGCTACATACGCCGCACCGGCAACAGGCTCCCGCGCCGACGCTGCTACAGCAGGCTGCGCGGGTTCAGACTTTTTTTCAGCGTTATTCTCGCCAACAGGCATCCGCTTGACCGGTGGCTGCGGCATACCTTGGGGCCGGAATGCCAGCATCCGCAGCAGCGCCATTTCCAGACCGACACGACCGTCCGGCGCCAGCGGCAAATCGCGCCGCCCAAGCAGGCCCATCTGATAGTACAGCTGCACATCTTCGGAGGAGAATGCCGCCGCCAGCGCAACGATACGGTCGCGATCGCCACCGCTGTTGTCGACCGCATCGGGCACGGCCTGCGCGACCGCGACACGGTGCAGCGCCATCAACAACTCTTCAAGCACACCAGCAAAATCGGTGGCCTGCTCCGCGGTGCGTGCGACCGCCGCCATCAGCGCATTGCCATCGCCGCAACTCAGCGCTTCGAGCAGTTCATACACCACGCCCTGATCGATGCTGCCGAGCATTGCCCGCACATCGGCTTCGCCCACTTTGCCCGAGCCGAATGCAATCGCCTGATCGGTGAGACTGAGCGCATCGCGCATTGAACCATCGGCAGCGCGCCCAAGCAGCCACAGCGCAGGCTCTTCGAAATGGAGTAATTCCTGCGCCAGCACGATTGCCAGATGCGCGACGATGCGCTCCGGTGTCATGTTTTTAAGGTGGAATTGCAGGCAGCGCGACAAAATCGTCGCCGGCAGTTTTTGCGGATCGGTGGTCGCCAGCAAAAACTTCACATGCGGCGGCGGTTCTTCCAGCGTTTTCAGCAGCGCGTTGAAGCTGTGCGTGCTGAGCATGTGCACTTCATCGATCAAATAAATTTTGTAGCGGCCGCGCGATGGCGCGTACTGCACGTTTTCCAGCAGCTCACGCGTATCTTCGACTTTGGTGCGCGAGGCTGCGTCGACTTCGATCAGATCGATAAAACGACCTTCCGCAATTTCCTGACAGGCGCCACAGACGCCACAAGGCTCCGAGCTGACGCCACTTTCACAATTGAGACACTTGGCGAGAATGCGCGCGATCGTGGTTTTACCAACGCCGCGAGTACCGGTAAACAGGTAGGCATGGTGCAAGCGATCGTGGTCGAGCGCGTTGATCAGCGCCTTCAGGACATGTTCCTGCCCGACCATCTCGCGAAAGGTTTTCGGACGCCATTTACGCGCCAGGACCTGATAGCTCATGCGCTGGATGCACCGCTAAAAAAATGAGCGGCAAGGATACCTCAGCAGCCGGCATACATGAACCGACACCGGCACATCAGGCCGAATCAGAGCTTAAGTACGGGTTTGCGGCGGCTCCAGACCCAGCGCCGCCCCAGCGCAAAGCTGGCTTCAGCGGCTTCTTCATAAGTGGGAAACTCATTGCCGTCTTCGCAGACGATTTCTTCGTCGCGACCGGCGATCACCGCCTTTACCAACCAGCCATCGGCTGAGATGCGCGGGCAGGGCTCAATTTCGTAGCCTTCAAAGTAAGTGGCCATACAACAGATTCAACCTCAACTGACACAGAGGCTTCACCCTAGACCATTGCAACTGAATTGCCGCTGAATCGCGACGATTTGTGACCGCATTAAAGTTTTGCGATTACATTCAAACAACGCGGCCGAAACGTAGGGTAAATACTGCACAACAGGTTCAACTGGGCACAGCAACCCTTCACACGCCATTCAGCCCACGATGAATACCATTTACATCGCTTGGATTAACGCTTTGCGTAATCAGCAACCGGAGAATCAAAATGAAAAACTTGCGCAAAATGGCCGTGCTCATCGCCGCCTTTGCCTCCAGCGCATCCTTCGCTGCCGATGTGGGCGTTTCCGTCAGCATCGGTCAACCCGGCTTCTATGGCCAAATCGACATCGGTGATTATCCTCAGCCGCGGGTTATCTATCGTGAACCAAGGATTATCGAACGCGTTTCCGTGGAGCGCGCACCGGTCTATATGCGCGTACCGCCCGGTCATGCAAAACATTGGGACAAGCACTGCTACGAATATCGGGCCTGTAACCAGCGTGTGTATTTCGTGAAAGATGATTGGTACGAGCGTGAGTATGTTCCTCGCTACCAGGAGCGCCATCGCAACCGTCACGAAAATGACCATCGCGGCCACGGCAACGGTAAAGGCAAAGATAAGGGTCATCGTAACGGCTACTAAACCGCCCTATTGATGCTTTCCGGGCTGTCGCTGTTCTGCACAATCCGCCAAGCATCTTATCCAACAGGAATCCTGAAATGAGCAAGCAGGCTGGGGAAACCATCCGGATCGCCGGACCATTTCGCATAGTCGAATCCCTTTCCGTCTATTTGAGTGGAAAGAGTGAAGTCGATGGGTACAGCATTATTGGACCGGACACCGATCCGAGCTGGCTCTACACCCTGAAGGCGGCAAATGCGGAAGTCGATAAGTTATTTGCGGCGCGGCCAAGCTAATTTGGCGGAAATTCCCGGTGGCGAGGTGCCGGCTTCAAAAATATTTGGATGCGAATATGGAGGTGACCCACCCAGCCACACCCCGGCACACGAATCAACAGCTACCGTTGCTCCCTTCCGGGCCTGGCGGGGTTCACCGTCTATCGTTGCGAGGGGACCGGGCAGATCACCATAACGCTGGTACTTGTTGCCATATAAATAAGTTGTTGCGGAGGTACTGGTGCAGATGATGCTGCCCCCGCCGCCAGTTTTTAAAGACTGCTGATGTGAGGGCGGCGCATTGTGCGTGAAAAGGTCGGAGCAGGCAAGCGCGACTCCGGCGTCGTTATTTACGCGGCGTTCTACCCGGCGGGAAATATTGAAATATTGCCGTGACGGTTTCGCGTACATAGGTGTCGCGCTCAACCGGTGTTTTAAATTTCGGCAGCCGCCGATCCGCCATACCGCGCCACACCAACTTTTTGGTTTTGGCGTCAATGATGTCGATCAGCAGCGTATCTTCGGTGTAGTAATTGACCCAGACATCTTGGCCATAGCCGTATCCATAGGGCGACGGACCCCAGCAATGCCAGCACGGGTAATAACCATAGTGTCCGTAAAAATTATCGGTGGTGTTGATATCGACCTTGTCTTCCTGACCGACGTGATAAGCCACCAACAAATCCGGCTGCTGCCCATCGTTGACCGGACGCAGGCCATTTGCTGCAAGTTGCTCGTCGACAGCGCGATGCACCCGGCGTTCGAGCAGGTCGTTGTCGATCAGCGGATCGCGAGCCGCTTTCTTCGGAGAATCGATCCATGCATACGAAGCGGTCGGCGACATCTGATAATCGGAGTCGTAATCGGTGTTGACGGGAATCCCGCCACAACCGCCCAACCACAGCACAGTTAACAAAGCGACGGCGGTTTTAGCCCAGGCTTTCATGGTGAGTTCCTCGATAAGGCTTGCGTAGGGACCGGCAACGAAGCGTCCGTTGCCGGCATTCTAACTCTGGCACCCTAACTGTGGCTGAACGGTGTGACGCAACACACTCACTGCAATACCAGGAACAGTGCCGCGTTGCCGCGAATAATGCGTAACAACAACCTCTGCGCGGAAACTTTGGCTGCTTTTTTCAGATCATCCACCGATGCCACCGGCAGTTGATTCGCCTCGACAATGATGTCACCAGCACTGAGGCCAGCGCCTTCGGCTGGCGACCCAGAGGCAATCTCGGTGATCTTCAACCCGCGCTCACCGCCCTGCCCACTGATCGCCTGCAACTTCGCACCCTTGAGGAACGGGTGCACGTCATTGCTGGACGCAGCGACCTCCGCAGCAGGGATACCTACTTTCACTGGCACGACACGGGTTTTACCTCCACGCAACACCGTCACCTTGATGCCATCGCCGATACGACGACCACCGATTTCGTTGCGCAATGATGCCGCCGTTTCGATAGGCTTGCCGTCGACGCTGACCACGACATCGCCCGCCAGCAAGCCGGCCTTCTCCGCGGCCGAACCGGTCTGGACCTCAGCGATAGCGACACCGCGCTGATTGCGGTCGATACCAAATGCATCGGCTAATTCCGGCGTCAGGTCCTGAATCACCACACCTAGCTGGCCGCGTTTGACCTCGCCGAATTTTAGGATTTGATCGATGCTGTTGCGGACCATATCAGCTGGAATCGCGAAACCAATACCGACGTTGCCACCGCCCGGCGCGATGATGGCTGTGTTGATACCAATCAGCTCTCCACGCAGATTCACCAGCGCTCCACCGGAGTTGCCCGGGTTGATCGACGCATCGGTCTGGATAAAGTTTTCATAGCCCTCGATGCCGAGACCGGTCCGACCGAGCGCGCTGACCACGCCGGTTGTCACGGTTTGACCGAGTCCGAACGGATTACCGATCGCGATCACGAAATCGCCGACCTGCGCGTTATCCGAATCCACCAGCTTGAGAGCTGCAAGATTTTTGGGCTCGATTTTCAATACCGCGATATCAACTTCGGGATCCGAGCCAATGAGGGTTGCCTTCAGCGAGCGGCCGTCCTGCAAACCGACATTGATCTCGTCAGCACCATCGACCACATGATGGTTGGTAACCACGGTGCCCTTGGCGATATCGATGATGACGCCGGAACCTGCGGCCTGGGTGCGGCGTTGCTTTGGCTGGTTTGCTCCTGGAGGAACATTGAAGAAGTGGCGGAAAACCGGATCATTCAGCAGCGGGTTCTGCTGCACCGGGCGTGTGGTAAATGTCGAGATATTCACCACTGCCGGGCTCACCTGCTTGAGGATCGGCGCCAGGCTCGGCACTGGCTTGCCGTCGCCATCGACGAGTGGCAGAGCTGCGTACGCCGGAAGTGTGGTGCAACCCAGCAGCAGGGCAACGGCACAGGATTTAAGGGTTTTCGAGATATGGGTGGCGGTCAGGGTTTTCAGGAACGACGCGGGGGCCAAACGCATGCAATGATCTCCGATGGATACGAATCGAAAAGTTCGGTTGCCTTTAGAGCGGGGAAGTACCGATTCGATCCATTCAGATAGGGCTGATTGTTATTTTTTCAATAGCGTCGCAGATTCCAGCCTTACTCCAGGGTTATCGACCTCAACAACCACACCTGCGGTGTTTTAAGGTCGGTCGTATAACAACTGAAGTCGCGAATATTCCGTAGATCCAGCAGCCGGTCGCGCGGGGCGTGCTCGACCTCCCGCAGATCAATCCGCAACCGATTGTTTCCTGGCCGCAATACAAACTGGCGATTGAAGCGATCGTTATGCGCGTAATCTCGCTGTTCGTGCGCGGCGTCGTGAATCCGGCAGGTTATCTGCTGCGCCGGTCCCGTGTTGGTCAAATCGATAGAGAGCCAATGCCAGCCCTGCCAGTCGCTCGGAAAATCGTCAAGGCCAAATCCGGTGTATTGCGCAGGCGACAATTCAATCCGCAGCGCACCGTCGCCGACACTCAAACTCGAATGGTTTTTCTTGAAGCGGTCTAGCTGCAGGGAAGGCGCAAAGCCAGTAGAAAAGTTCGCCAGCTCGGGAAATGCATTCGCCGCAGAAACGGCGTCAATGGCGGCGCGGGCGACGGGCAAAAAACGCTCGGCGAGCGCAAGCGCCAGAATCGCACATATCACCACCCGCCCTAAACGCTGCAGACGCAAATGGGTACGTCCACCGACGAATAGGCCCAGCGCCATACCGATCGTATCCGCGGCGACATCGCGCAGCGAATAATCACGTCCGGTAAGGAGTTGCAGCAGCTCGATAATCCAGCCGATCAACGCCGCCAACGCCAGCCAGCCGACAAACCGCAACCAGGAGTTTCCCTGCAGCCAGCGCTCGCCGACCAGATAGCCGACACCGGCAAATAGAAACACATGCCCGCAATCCCAGAACAGACTCCACAGACGATGCTGCTCAGGCCCAGGCTGATGAACGAACAGCAACAGGCTGCCAACGACGATGCCGAGCAATACCATACGATCGAGCAGCGTGCGCCGTGGCCAGGAGAAATACGAAAAAGATGTCACGCGGAATGGGGTTCTCGGCTGCCGGCCTGCGCCAGCGTTTGCAGCGAAGATAACGCCGCACCCTCGTCGAGCTGTTTTTTCGGATCGATCAGGAGCCAGCTATCGTTGCCAATTCCCAATTCATCACCCGCTCGCAAACGATACTCGGCGTCGACGGGCAGTTTATTGACGAGACAGGAGCCGGCAGTGCTGCGCAGCAGCAGCGAGTCGCCGTCGATGAAGATTTCGGCGTGCATTTCACGCACGCCATGGCCCGCGGTTCGCAACTGACATTGGGCGCCGGTACCGATCCGCAGGGTTGGTCCCACCAGCCACAGGCTTTTGCCAGAACCGTTCAAAAATTGCAGCTTCAACACAGACCCTTGCCCCTACGATCCTGATTGCCGGCGCCGAATCAGGTTACCGGCCCTAACTATAGTGCGCTGCTGTAATTTTGCTGGTCGACCGTCGACGGCTGGACAGCTTTATTACCCGACCGTACCATCACCGCCCTCCCATACGGAACTCTTTCATGTCGCCAACTTTATTGCTGCGCCGCCTGCTGGCTCTGGCCCTGTTGATAATGAGTTTTTGGGCGTGGACGCAGCACAGCGACGTTATTCGCCTGATCGTCAATCAGCGCCCCGTGTTGTTCGGCCGCTATTCGCAGGGACATTTCGGCACCCTGCTGCTGCTGACGCCCATCATCTGGACCTTCGCCGCGGTGTGCTGGGCGAAGCTGCCCTTCCTGCGGACCTTGGGCAACGCGCTGATCGGCGTGGCCACCACGCTCATCGCAATTCTGGTCGTCACCTATGTCTCCCATTTTTTTCATCGCAACGCCAACTATGTTGAGACCAACATTGATGACGGAGCCGCGCAATCCCTGCAGCTGGCCGGCGCCGTGCGTCACCGTCCGCCGAACGAACGCTATGACCTGGTATTCGCCGACACCCCCGAACAGGCACGCTCCTATCCGGATGCGCCACCCGGCTATGGTGATGTCAAAATCACACTGACGTCGGACCGCAACGGCTTTCGCAATCCGGGCGCCAAACCCGATCCGGCCCCCCAGTACAACATCATCGCCGTGGGTGACTCGTTCGTTGCAGGCTCGCACGTTTCCGATGAACAAAGTTGGAGCGAATTGCTCGGCACGAGCTTACAGCAGCCGGTTTACAACCTTGGCGTGAGCGGCAGCGGGCCGATCACCTATCTCAACAATTTCGCGCATTTCGGCCTGCCGCTGAAACCCGAGATCGCGATCTTCATGCTCTACGAGGGCAATGATTTCAAGGAAAATGTCGCGCAACCAGGCCCGGCACCGGTGCCGACACTGGGGCAACGTCTCAATGCGCATTTCGATTTCGCGATGGACGCTTCGCCGGTAACCCAGGGTTTGCGCCGCGCCTCGCGCGATCTGTTTGAAAAGCTCGGTGCACAGCGCCCAGTGCCGGGCTACGCCGAGACGGTAGGCTTCATGCCGATAACAATCAACGCCGGCGAGCGGCCGCGCCATTACAGTTTTGCGCCGAAGCGCCTGCTGTACCTGAATTACAGCCGGGAGGAGTTTGCCGCATCGCAGGAGTGGCATTTCACCGTCGAAGTTCTCGATCGCATAACCAAACTCAGTCGCGAAAGCGATATCCGCCCCGTTTTCATCTACGCACCGAGCACACCGCATGTGGTGCTGCCGCTGGTTCAGGAGCAGATACCCGCACAGCAGTTGCGCAATTTTGCCGCTTACAAAAATAAACGCCTGCCGCCCGCGGATGAGTTCAAGCGTCAGATATTTGCCAATCTCGATAACGAAGAAGTGGTATTTCTGGCCTTGTGTAAAACTCGCGGCTGGGATTGCCGCAGCCTGACTCCGGCCCTGCAGGCCGCCACCGCGCAGGGACAGCAGACCTACTTCAGCTATGACCAGCACTGGACGCCCGAGGGCAACCAGATCGTTGCCCGCGAAATCGAAACGTTTCTACGCGAAATTGGCGCGGTTGACTGACCCAGCTTGCCAGCGCAGAGGGCAGTTCCCTCTGCCCTTTTGCCGATCAGAACAGCGTGTAAATAAACGGCGCAACCGCCGAACCCTGCCCGAGCACGATCAACGCCCCCAACAGCAACATCACCAAGATCAACGGTGCCAGCCAGAATTTCTTGCGCTTGCTCATGAAACCGAATAAGTCTTTCAGTAAGTCCCACATCAGTAAGGTTTCTCCAGGTCTGCTTTGGTTTGGGCCTTGCTGATAATGCGATAGGACGCCGCGCCCTGCTCAAAACCGCGCCGCATCGGATCGTGTTTCAGTGCGCGCATCAGCCAGCCGAGCGGGGTCACTAAAATAAAAAAGAAAACGGCGAGAATGATCCGGGTATTGATAAACCCCATCACGGCGCCAAACTTCATCCAAATCTTGAAAAATGGCTTCAGCCCGAGAGGAAATACCAGCGCGAGCACCACAAACACGCCAGCGATGCCAAATGGCCAAGATGGCAGCGGCCGCTCCCGCAACCAGGGGATTAGCAGACCGAACAGGCCGATCAGGATAACGGCGAATATCAGCCCGAAACTGCGCAGCTCCTTTTTTTCGGCGGCGTCCTTGCCGACTGCATCGAATGTCTCTATCGATTGTCGATTCATCGCGATCTATCCAGTTCAAACTTTAAAAAAAGATGGTCAATCGAGTTCAAATTCATTCTGCCAGTCCCCACGCTCTTCCCACACCGGCTGCTCGCGTTTGTGCAAAACAACATTTTCCAATACCAGGCAATCCATTTCCGTGCGCATGAAACAGCGATAGGCGTCTTCCGGTGTGCAGACGATCGGCTCACCGCGCACGTTGAATGAAGTATTCACCAGCACCGGGCATCCAGTTTTCTGTTCGAATTTATCGAGCAGATGGTAGAAACGCGAATTGGTATTTTCGTGGACCGTCTGAATCCGCGCCGAGTAATCGACATGCGTCACCGCCGGAATCTGCGAACGCGGCACATTCAGTTTTTCGATACCGAACAACTGTTCCTGCGCGGTCGTCATCGGAATCAATTTGTCTTGTTTTACCGGCGCCACCATCAGCATGTACGGGCTGCGCGATTTGTGCTCAAACCACTCGCCAACTTTTTCCGCCTTGATCGCGGGGGCAAAGGGTCGGAACGATTCCCGGTATTTGATCTTGAGATTCATCACCGACTGCATTTTCGACGACCGCGGATCGCCGATGATCGAGCGGCCGCCCAATGCACGCGGACCGAATTCCATCCGGCCTTGAAACCAGCCGACGACTTTTTCATCGGCGAGCACATCACTCAGATGATCGAAAAATTCGGCGTCGCCGAGTTTGCGATACGGCGCTTTGATACTGTCGAGATAGCCGGTGATGTTGTCGTCGCCATACCACGGTCCGAGATAACTGCCGCGCATGCTGTCGTCAGCGTTGGCGGTGCGGCTGTTGCCGAGATACTCGTACCAGATCGCCAAGGCGGCTCCGAGCGCACCGCCCGCGTCGCCGGCTGCCGGTTGAATCCAGATATCTTTGAAGGGACCTTCGCGCAGCAGCCGACCGTTGGCGACGCAATTTAAGGCAACACCACCGGCGAGACACAGGTAGTCCTGCTTGAGTTCCTTGTGTACGGTGCGCGCGAGTTTCAGCACGATTTCTTCGGTCACGACCTGAATTGAACGCGCAAGATCCATTTCGCGCTGACCGAGAGGGCTTTCCGGCTTGCGCGCCGGCGCGCCGAACAGCGCATCGAATTTCGCGTTGGTCATGGTCAGACCGGTCGCGTAATTGAAATAACTCATATCGAGCCGGAAACTGCCGTCATCCTTGATGTCGATCAGATTGTCGAGGATGAGGTCGACATATTTCGGCTCGCCATACGGCGCCAATCCCATCAGTTTGTATTCGCCGGAATTGACCTTGAAGCCGCTGTAGTACGTAAACGCGGAATACAGCAGCCCGAGCGAATGCGGAAAATCGATCTCCCATTGCGGCGTCAGCGTATTGCCCTGTCCCAGCCAGACACTGCTGGTAGCCCACTCGCCGACGCCGTCGAGACACATCACCGCTGCGTTCTGATACGGGCTCGGGAAAAACGCCGAAGCCGCGTGCGACTGATGGTGTTCGGTGAACAGCAATTGCGGTAGTTCTTTTTCCTTGAGACCACCGAGTGCACTCAATTCGCGCTTCAATGTCGCCTTCAGATACAGCTTCTCTT
>JBEVMI010000241.1:0-6254 GCA_040508685.1 Spongiibacteraceae bacterium | reverse complement strand
TGCGGTGCTGTCCGAGCATGTTGGCAATGAAAAACAACAGCTCCACCACTTCGGCCGGACTGAAATACTCCTGCAATGCGGTGATGTCGGCGTCGTCAATGGAATGATGATCGGCACCGAATTTTGAGGTGTACCGCAGTGCCGCCGCTTCGCGCGGCGAAAATTTGGAAAAATCCATATCGATCATGCAGGCAACGTCGCTACCGGAAACGCCGTCGTCCTTGATCGCCGACGCACAGTTGGAACAGCCGTTGACCTGCGCACTGCGAATACGCACCAACTCCTGCAGACGCATCCCGAGCAGACCCGGCTTCCACATCGCCATGCCCATGGCGTGCGCGGCATCAAGCGCGTAACTGCTCCAGGCCAGCGTGCGCATCGACGGCGGAATTTCGCCAGTATTGTTGTTGTACACCCCCGCGGCGACGCCCTCTTCCAGTTGCGCCCGCGCGTGCGGAGTCAATTGATCGATCGGTACCGGTTCGATTCTGGGCATTTCAATCTCCCGAATGGATTGTGGTCACGACATATTTCCATAATGAAAAATCAACAGTGAAGAAGACCGTCGCCTTAAAGTACATTCGCCGCGAGTTTTTCCAATTGCTCGCGCGCCTGATCTTCGGTTTCGAAATACGGAATGATGATGTTGACGCGTTCGATGCCGGTATCTTCGAAACGCTGGATCACATTGCGATCGACTGCTCCTCGCAAAATGACCGTGATCGGCATCCTGCTCATGTCGCGCCCCTTCTGTTGCGCCAGCTCGACAATTTGTGCGCGCGCTGTGCGAATGAATTCGGGACCTTCGGCGATCTGCTCCGGTGTAACCAGCGCAGGCATCCAGCCGTCGCAAAAATCGACGATGCGTTGAAAGCCCTTCTCGCCGTTCGCACCCATCAGGATCGGTGGACCCGGCTGCTGTTTGGGTTGCGGAAAACAATGCACCGGCGGCACTTTGAAAAATTCGCCGTCGTGCTCGACGCACTCTTTGGTCCACAATTCGCGCATCAACTTCACCGCTTCTGCCGTCTGTGCCCAGCGCCGCGAAAAGTTGCCGCCTATTGCCTCCGCCTCGGCTTTGCTCCAGCCGGTGCCAACACCGACCATCAAACGACCGCCGCTGTAATAATCGAGACAGGCGAGCTGTTTCGCGAGACGCACCGGATGATGTTGCATGACCAGGCAGACACCGAAACCAAAACGGATGCGCGTCGTCATCGCCGACACCCGCGACAACGCAACGATGGTTTCCTGAAAATACGGAACGCCTTCGGTATGCACTTCGTTGGCGGTGTGTTCGGCTACCGGACGAATCGGATGTTCGCCATAGAGAATGGATTCGAAGCCGCAGTTTTCTGCGTGCCTGGCAACCAGTGCCGCATCGACATCGGGAATGGGGAAGTGGGGCGCCGTCGGGCGGCTGACACCAACAAACATTTGCGACCTCCATCGCTGGCCGATGGTTAGAATTTTTATCGTTCAACCCGCGCCAGCGGAAACGGACGTCAGGTCATCGCGAAATAACCCCGCTCGCGCAGCAGCGACAGATCGCATTCGCTGTCGAGATCGAATGCCAGTCTGTCGGTGCGCACCAGCGCCGGTGCGATACCGAGCGCGCGCGCAGCTGCGAGATGTGCGGCGCAACTGTTGTCACCGAATCGAAACCCTAACGGCAGTGCGGCATCCATGCAGATCGCATTGGTACCACTGTCGTGTCGATCCGGCGCCAGCGCAAATCGGCTGCGAGTTCCCGCGTCCAGCAATAACGCCACATCATCGCCATGCAGTAACGGCAGATCCGCAGGGACCACCAGCAACTGGGTTACGCCTGCTGCGCGTGCCGACAACAACGCCGCGTCGAGGCAGGCATTCAAACCGCAGCCCGCGTCGGCGAGCACCGCTATTTCCGCCGGCACTTCATCCCGCTCCGCGCTGACTATGCACACACGATCTATGCCACGCGTCGCTCGCAAGGTTTGCAATACATGACGCAGCATGTATCGCACGATGTCGATACGCTGACATTCGGAAAGCGCGGTGGCCAGTCGCGTTTTGCACAACACGCGCGGTTTAATCGGCACCAAGGCCCAGCACTCGTATTTCAACGCGCACCCCGCGCGCGCAGACTGTCCGCAAATTCGAGCGCCACATCGGCGACACGCTCGCGATCGGCGAGTGATCGCATCAACGTGTTGGTAATGGCACAGGGAATAGCGAGTTGTGCCGCCAGTGCGGAGTCGCATTCATCGAGCACGAACCCATCCACCAGACCGCGATAATGTTCGGCGATTGCGAGCGGTGAAATTTCACGCTTGAGTTCGCGCATGATTTTCGCAGTCGGCCCTTTCACCGCATTGCCACCGATCAGCGGCGTCACCGCGATGACCGGCGCGCCGCTCGCGCGCAGCAATTCACGCATGCCGGGCAGCGCGAGAATCGGATCGATGCTGAGATACGGATTGGAGGGTGCGATCACGATGGCGCGCGGCGACTGCGTGAGCGCAGCGCTTGCGGCCGATGTAATCGTCGCCGTTTCGGCACCGACAAAACGACACGACTGCAATGCCGGTTCGCAGCGCAGGCGCACAAAATAATGCTGGAAATCGAGTTCGCCGAGGTCAGTCATCACTCGCGTGCGCACCGCGTCGTTGGTCATCGGCACGACCGTCGTGGCGATTCCCAGCGTCGCGGCAATAACGCGCGTAATGCTGTCGAGCAACTGCCCGTCTCCGAGCCGGCGCGTGCGTTCGATATGCAGCGCGAGATCGCCATCACCGAGGCGAAACCAGGTTTCTCCGCCGAGCTGTTCCAGCGTCTGCATGAAGGTCCAGGTTTCGTCGCGCCGCCCCCAGCCCAGCTCGGGATTGGCGAGACCGGCCAGCGTGTACAACGCGGTGTCGATGTCGGGACAGATGCGCAGACCGAGATGATCGAAATCGTCGCCGGTGTTGATGATCGCGGTCAGTTCACCCGCCGGCAAAATACGCTGCAATCCCAGCAGCAATTTCGCGCCGCCGACGCCACCCGATAAACAGACCACGGCGCTCATTGAAATAAATCCTCGTCGCGGGCGCGAATCAGATCGCGCGCGGGACACTCCGGCGCCGACCACGAAAAACCGCGCACCCAGGCCGTCGGCACACTTTCGGCGCCCTCACCCATGGCCAGTCCGGCCGCGGACGCGACGGCATCGGCAAAGGCAATCTGCGTCACTTCGAGGACGCGGCCGTGACGGTCGCGGTCGCCGCGGCGATCAATTAAGGCCGGCACACCCGCCGCACCGATGGCGACGTGGGTCACGCCCAGCCGCTACGGCCGACCAAAACTGTCAGCGATGACGACGCCGATTTCGACGCCACAAAGTTTGGTTATGTCGGCGCGCAGCTTGGCCGCAGACGCGTCGGCGTCGCGCGGCAACAACACACGCTTCTCACCTTCCGGGCTCGGCACATTGGAACGATCAATACCGGCGTTGGCCATCACGAAACCGCAGCGATGACGCACGATCAACACATGCGGCGCCGCGCGCACGACTGCTGCGGACTCAGACAAAATCACTTCCACGAGGCGCGCGTCCTTGCCAGTCGTCGCGGCCAGCTCAAGCGCGCGCGGCGAAGGGTTCACTGTGTTCAGATCGACGGTATGGTCTTCCGCTTTGGAAATTATTTTTTGCGCGACGACGAGCACATCGTGGGCCGAAGGTGCGATTCCGTAAACATCGATGGCTGCGAGCAGCAGGGCCGCGACATCGGCGCCCGCCTCGACTTCACCGGTCACTGCGAGCGGACTGATCGAAATTGGCGACATTGCAACAGCTCTGGTGTTATTTGCCCGGTGCAAATTGTTGCAGCGAGGGATGCCGGGTTTCTTCCATCACGTCGAGGCGATCCGGATTTGGCGCCCAGCCGAGCTCTTTGCGCGCGCGCGGCGAACGCGAACGGCTGCAGACGCTGAGCGCGACCAGCGCGGTGAATTTATCCCAGATCGTCACCGCTTCTGCGAAGTCGACGCTGCGCGTCGGCACATTCAATGTGCGCGCAATGCCTTCGGCGATGGTTCGAAAATTGGTCTCGCCGGAAACCGCGTGATACAGCGCACCGGCCTCGCCCTTGTCCAGCACCAGACGATACAGCTCCGCCAGGTCGTCGACGTGCACGCTCGAATAGAGATTGAGACCGCGACCGACGTAACAAACCGCACCGGTTTTGGCGGCTGACGATGCAAATGCCTTCACCATCGGGCAGCCACCGTCGCCCCAGATCATCGGCGGACGGACGACGATCGCACGAATGCCGCGCTCCTTGCCGGCACGCACCAGATTTTCGGTGTCGTGACGGGCGCCGATATATTTCGAGGGCACGATCGGGTCGTAGTCGGAGAAGCTGTCTTCGCTCCAGTCGCCATCGGTACGCTGCGATAGCACGCCGGTGCCGGAGGTAAAGATCAGCGTTTTGCCGCTGCCTTCGAGCTTGTCGAGCATGGCGCTCATGGCCTTGTACTCGGGCTCCAGCATCAATTGCGCGGCGAAGATCACGGCATCGACGCGATCGAAATGCGCCAGCGCTCCAGGCATCTCATCAAGATCGCCCATGACCGGCTCGGCACCGAGGTCGCGGACCTGCCGGGCCGCTTTGTCGTTGCGTACGAAACCCAACACCGTATGCCCGCTTGCGGCCAGATGACGGACCAGATGGGAGCCGATATAACCGCCGGCGCCGAATACCAAAACTCGCATAGCTGTTCTCCGTAATACCATGATAAATACTTGCCGTCGGGCGAATAACACGACTTATGACACAATCTTCGCGAACCGCCAGCGCGCGGCGATCAGGGCCGCGAGGATACCATTGCCGCCCAACCCCAAACTCAGCTCACGACCCAGGTCAGCTCCAAATGCGACGGCATTACATGGGTATTACGGTGCGCCGCCATGGCTTGTTGTGGCGGCCGCACAAACGGTAATGTGACGCGCCATTTTTAGAATCTGAGCAGTTGACATTACCAACACAACAGCCTGTCGCACCTGTATTTATCGACTGCGGGGTGCCAAGACGGAATCACCATGACCGATACCTACCCCAAGTTTTTTTCCAAGACGGAAACCATGCCGCGGGCGGCCTTGCAGGAGCTGCAGCTCGCACGCCTCAAGCGCATTGTCGACCAGGCCTACAAACATTCGCCGCTGATCCATTCGCTGTGGAGCGCAGCCGGCGTCCATCCGCGCGATATCAAGTCGCTGGAGGACTTTCAGCAAAAGGCACCCTTTTTCGACAAGGACTCGATCCGCCACTACCGGGACAACAACAACGATCCCACCGGCGGCCTGATCGACATCAATGACCCCCGCCTCACCGCGAACCCAAATACCTCCGGCACCACCGGCGATCCGACACCGCTGCCGCGCCGCTATCGCACCTCCAGCGAAGAGGGTTATGTGCGCGATGACTGGTATATCGGCGCGCGCCCCGGCGATTGCCTGATCCTGCCCGTATTCACGTTCCGCGCCGGCGCCACCAACGGCTTTTCGGCGATGAACGAAGCCGGCATGACCCCCATCGTGTTCAATCACACGCCCGATGAAGTACCGCGCATGATCGAGGCGATCCGACAATTCCGGCCGAGTGTCTTCGGCCTGATGTCGTCGCCGCTGCTGCTGGCCTTCGAGCAACATTTTAAAGCGCACCCCGAGATCAATCCCAAGGAGCTGTTCAGCTGCCTTAAGGGCTCGATTTATGGCGGCGAAGCACTGAGTCCGCGGATGCAGGCAATGACCGATTCGTGGGGGCTCGAATTGTTCGAGACCACCGCCCTCGGCGACGTGGTCAGCGCAACCCAATGCCGGGCGCACGACGGTTTTCACGCCTACGAAGATCTCGGACTGGTGGAATGTCTCGATCCGGTGACCGACCAACCGGTGGCCGACGGCCAGGTCGGGGAAATGGTCGTCACTAACCTGTACGATCCCCTGCTGGCGATGATCCGCTTCCGCACTGACGATCTGGTCATCATTAACCGCGATCCGTGCAGTTGCGGCCGCACCAACCTGCGCTTCCAGATCATGGGCCGCAAAAGTGACCAGCTGCTGGTTCAGGGTCGCAGCATTCTGCCGCGCGACATTCGTTACATCGTCGAACAGAAACCGGAAACCGCCGCCGGCCTGTTCCAGATCATCAAATCAAAAGCACAGATGGAAGAGCTGCGGCTGCGTGTCGGCTACGATCCGGCTGCGACCCCCAACACCGCAAACCTGATCG
>JBEVMI010000214.1:0-8265 GCA_040508685.1 Spongiibacteraceae bacterium | reverse complement strand
CGTCGATTCGCGGCGTTTTTTGTCGCGCCGCGCAGTGTGGCCGGCAACTGCAAACCGGTGGGCCTCGTCGCGAATATGCTGAATCAGATGCAGCGCGGCGGAATCCCGCGGCAGCATCAGCTCTTCGGCACTGTTTTCGATACTGTTGTCAGTAGTGGCCTCGCCATTCTTTTGCACATGCCGGGGATGCGGCCTGATCAGGGTTTCGAGGCCAGGCTTGCGATCGGCACCTTTGGCGATGCCGATCACCAGCACTTCATCGATCTGCAATTCTTCGAGCACCGCCATCGCCTGTGCGACCTGACCTTTGCCGCCATCGATAAACAGGATGTCGGGCATTTTGCCTTCGCCGCGTTTCAAGCGTGCGTAACGTCGCGACAACGCCTGTTGCATCGCCGCGTAATCGTCGCCGGGCGTAATACCTTGGATATTGAATTTGCGGTAATCGGATTTGAGCGGGCCGCTGCCATCGAACACCACACATGACGCCACGGCTGCCTCGCCACTGCTGTGGCTGATATCGAAACATTCCAGGCGCTGCGGAATTTCGTCGAGGCCGAGCGCTTCCTGCAACGCGTCGAAACGCTGTGATTGTGTTTGCCGGTTGGCAATGCGCGTCGCCAGATTTTGTTGCGCCGTGGTGATAGCAAGTTCGAGCCATTTCGCGCGATTGCCGCGCACGCGCTGCGTGATTTGCATCTTGCGACCGCGCGCAATTGCGATCGCCTCTTCCAGCGCGGGTTGGTCGTCAAGCTCGGCGTTGATCAGAATTTCCGCCGGAATATCGTGCGCACCCAAACCACTTAAATAATGCTGCGCGATAAATTGATCGAGCACATCCGCTTCGGTCTCGTCGAGATGCAACGTCGGAAAATAACTGCGACTGCCGAGGATGCGGCCGTCGCGGACGTACAACAATTGCACGCAAGCGATACTGGCGTGAATGGCACACACGGCGATATCGAGATTGCCGATTTCGCCTTCGATATATTGTCGCGCCTGTATTTGCTGCAATTGCTGAATCCGATCGCGCAATATCGCGGCGCGTTCAAAATCGAGCGTACTCGCGGCGACATCCATCGCGTTGGCGAGTTCGCTGACGACTTCGGCACTGTGGCCGCTCAGAAACATTTCCGTAAACCGAACATCCTGCGCATATTCTTCTGGCGTGATTGCGTTGACGCAGGGCGCGGTGCAGCGGTTGATCTGGAATTGCAGGCAGGGACGCGAGCGGTTGCGAAAAAAACTGTCATCGCACTGCCGCACCTTAAAAACTTTCTGCAGAAAGTTGAGACTTTCACGCACAGCGCCGGCGCTGGGATACGGGCCGAAATACCGGCCTTTGCCCTTTTTCGCACCGCGATGAAAACTCAATTGCGGATAAGCCTGGTCGGTCGACAGATAAATGTAGGGATACGACTTATCGTCGCGCAGCAGAATGTTGTACGGCGGCCGATATTGTTTGATCAGGTTCTGTTCGAGCAGCAGCGCTTCGGATTCGGTGTTCGTCACCGTCACCTGCACCGACCCGATGCGCCCCACCATCGCCATGGTCTTGCCGTTGAGCGGACCACCGCGAAAATAGCTGCCGAGCCGGTTCTTCAGATTCTTGGCTTTGCCGACATACAACACCGCACCGCCGGCATCCAGCATCTGGTAGACACCGGGCTTGGCGGTAACGGTCTTGAGAAAACGCTCGTAGTCGAAGGTCGAGGGCGGCACGGATCAACAGCAATCAAAGACGGGCGGAGACTTTACCAAAAGCTGCGCCCGGATGGCGGCCAGTCAGATTCTTTGTGACTCGACCATTCCGTACTTGATGGCCATATGCGTCAACTCAACATCGCTTTCAATGCCGAGCTTCTCGAACAGGCGATAGCGATAACTGTTGACGGTTTTCGGGCTGAGATTCAGTTGCTCGGAGATGTCCTGCACCTTGTGGCAGTTCACCACCATCAGCGCGATCTGCAATTCGCGCTCGGACAGCCGCTCGAAGGGTGAAGCCTCGCCACCGTCAAACTGGCGCAGTGCGAGCTGTTCGGCCACCGCCCCGCTCAGGTAACGCTGCCCCGCCATCACCTTGCGGATGGCCCGGACCATCTCCTCGAACGGCGAACCCTTGATCAGGTAACCGGAGGCGCCGGCCTGCAATAGCCGCGAGGCGTAAAGATCGTCTTCCACCGCGCTGACGGCCAACACCTTGATATAGGGAAAATGGGTGGTGATCTTCCGGGTGGCTTCGAGGCCACCGATGCCCGGCATCTTGAGATCCATCAATACCAGATCGGGCTTCAGCTCGCGGCACAGGCGGAAGGCGTCTTCGCCGGACTCAGCCTCGCCCACGACCATCAGCTCCGGAAAGTCGGCCAGCAGGCGGCGCAGGCCGGAACGCACGAGATCGTGGTCATCCGCCAGCAGGATGTTGGTAACACTCGACATGGGTATTCTTCTTGTTGTGTTGGACCGAGCTAACTGCCTCCATAGCTTGCCAACATGGCGGCCGTCCCTTGCAATTGCTGCCGTCTGTAAAGCAACAGCGCTCATTCTCTGCGAATGACGCCTGGCAAAACATAGCCTCTTGTTCAGGATTCTCCACAAAACGTCGACGTCGTCACATTTCGGTTCGGTAATGCGGCGTTGGGTCGAGCGGGATATCAAAGCCTAAGCCCTTGATCCGTCACCTTTAATGACTTGGCGAAAAGTCAGGCTGATGCGCCCGCCAACCGGACGCGCGGTCTTGGGAATTTCGTGTTGCCAGGCACGCTGGCAGCGCCCCGCCATTACCAACAGAGAGCCACCCGGCAGATCGGCGCGCCACGGTTCGACCAGGCCTTTCCGTTTCGGGTACAGGGCAAAACGACGGGCAGCGCCGAGGCTGACTGTCGCGATCAGCGGCAGCGGGCCCAGCTCCGACTCGTCGTCGGCGTGGCGACCGACGCTGTCGCTGCCGTCGCGATAGAAATTGGCGAGCATGCTATTGAAGGGATGTTGCAGATGTTCGCTGAGCTGATGCCGCAGCACGTCGAGCTCCGGCAGCCACGGCCGCGGCTGCAAGTGCAGACCGGAGTACGCGTAGTCGGTGCCGGGGTCGCCATACCACGCATTCAGCCGCGGTATTGGCACCTCGCGGCCGTAGACAACGATGCGATCCTGCGTCCATTGCAGATTCCGGGCGAGGCGATCGCACAGGGACTGCTGATCGGCGACGCCATGATTGGCAACAAAGTCGGCCTCGAAATACAACAGAGCGTCGGGCAGTTCTATCCAGTCGCCGCGCAGATGTTGCAGCCTCGGTAAATTTACATCGCCGCTGTCCATAACTGCCTAGCCGCCGTAAACCGTCGGCTCCAATTCGAGCACGATCAAAAAACGCTGGCAGACGTCGCTCTGAATCGTCGCCGCCAGGTCGAGCAATTCGCCCGCGACGTTACGTGTCGCCAGTGCCTCGCGATAGTGAATCAGCACCAGCGCCTGCTTCTCGTGCACGCCGACCGCACCGACGCGGCGGCCCTTCCAGCCACATTGTTCGACCAGCCACGCCGCCGGAATTTTCACACCATCGGCGGCGGGAAAATGCGGAATTTCTGGATATTCAAATTGCAGGTCTGCGAATACCTGCGCCGACACCACCGGATTTTTAAAAAAACTGCCGGCATTCGGCAGCAATGCGGGATCGGGCAGGCGGCTTTGACGAATCTGTCGCACCGCGCGTTCGACGTCGACTGCCGTCGGCGCCGCGATGTCGGCCAGCGTTTCGCGCAAGGCCGGATAGGCAATCACCGGCGTGAAGGTGCGGCTCAATCCCAGCGTAATCTCGGTGATGATGAAACGATTGCGCAACGTGTTTTTAAAAATGCTGTCGCGATACACCAGCTGACATTCGGCGGCAGATAACACGCACTCGTAGCCACGCTCGACATCGATGCCACGCACGCTGACCAGACGTTCGGCAATTTCGACACCGTATGCGCCGATATTCAGAATCGGCGCTGCGCCCGCAGTGCCGGGAATCAGCGTCAGATTTTCCAGCCCATATAAATTTTGTGCGAGGCTCCACTGCACCAGGTCATGCCAGTTTTCGCCGGCACCGACGCGCACGCGGGTTTCATCCTCTATGGTTTTACCCAGCAGCGCGATATGCAGCACCAGGCCCGGCCAGTCGCCGGCGAGAATCATGTTGCTGCCGCCGCCGAGCGTCAGCAACGGCAAATTTTTATCGCGCGCCCAGATCAATGCCTGACGCAGTGCATCGACTGTGGTGATCGATGCGAAATAACGCGCGCGTGCCGATAGCGCCAGCGTATTGAATGCCTGCAGGTCAAAATTTTCGTCGATAAAAAAATTCGTCATGCGCATCAACTCAGACGATGCCGCGTGACGATATGGTGCAACAATCCTTGCGCGGCAGTTTCGACCAGATCGACTACCCGCTCGAAGTCCGCTTCATCGCCGTAATACGGGTCGGGCACTTCGGTATATTCGGGATGATCGCCGTATTCGAGAAACAATTTCAGCTCGCCGTTAAAACTTGCCGGACGCAGGTGTTGCAGATTGCGCAGGTTTTCTGCATCCATCGCGAGAATGTATTGAAACCGTGCAAAATCGTCGCGCAATACCTGACGCGCGCGCAATTCCGAAAGATCGTAACCGCGGCGCAGCGCCGTCGCCGCGGTGCGTTTATCCGGGGCATGGCCGATATGCCAGTCGCCGGTGCCGGCGGAATCCACCCGGATGTGATCCTGTAAACCGCGGCGTTGTACGTGTTGCAGAAATACGCCGTGCGCCGTCGGCGAGCGGCAGATATTACCGAGACAAACAAACAGTACACCGATGCTCATACCGCTTCCTGTCCCAGCAACGCGCGCACGCGCTCCAGGTCTTCGGCAGTATCGACGCCCACCGGAATTTCCGTGCACGCTTCGTCGACGTGAATCGCGACGCCATTTTCGAGTGCGCGCAATTGTTCGAGCTTCTCCAGTCGCTCCAGTTGTCCGAGCGGCCATTGGATAAAACGGTGCAAAAATTCGACGCGATAAGCGTAAATGCCGATATGCCGCATCCAGTCGCCACCGAGTTTCACTTCATTGCCTTCGATGCCGTTGCTTCCGATGACGTTATTGTCGACAAAACAGTCGCGGTCCCAAGGGATGGGAGCGCGACTGAAATACAGCGCGTGCAACGTGTTGTCGACGACGACTTTGACGACATTGGGATTAAACACATCGGCGCGTTCACGAATACGTTTGCCCAGTGTCGCGATGCCGGCGCGTGCGGAGCTGGCGAGATTGTGTGCGACCTGATTGATCACGGCGGACGGGATCAACGGTTCGTCGCCCTGCACGTTGACGATGATCTGGTCGTCGTCGAACTGCAGGCTCGCGGCGACTTCCTGCAAGCGGTCGGTGCCGGATTCGTGGGTCGAGCGGGTCATGCAGACCTCGCCACCGAAAGCATTGACCGCAGCGGCGATGCGATCGTCGTCCGTGGCGACGATGACACGCGAAGCGGCGCTTTCGCAGGCACGCGCCCACACCCGTTGGATCATCGGCTGGCCGCCGATATCGAGCAGCGGTTTACCCGGCAGGCGGGTCGATGCGTAACGGGAGGGAATAACGACGACGAAGGATTTCATAGGCTCGCAATTCTACCGATCAACGAAGTAATCAGGAAATCCGGCAGCACCGCATCGACCGCCAGGTACCAACAGTCGATGGCACCCCGCTCCAGCGCCACGCATTTGACGGCATCTTTCTCGGTCATCACGACCGGCAGTGCATCGGCGAAAGCCAGATCGCCCGCAACAAACGGGTGATGATCGGGGAACACATGTTCGATCACATCCAGGCCCAAGCCACGCAAGGTGTCGAAAAAACGGCCGGGATTGCCGATACCGGCGACGGCGTGCACGCGCAGCTTCGGCCAATCGGCTGGAAGGATTTCGCTGCCATCATCGAGGGCGACAAACGCACGCGGCTGCAAATGAAAGGCGTGGTAGTGGGCTTGCCGTTCGACCGCGTCCGCGGTCGGCGTATTCACCAGCACCGCATCGACACTGTCGAGTCGGCTGGCATCCTCGCGCAGCGGCCCCACCGGCAGGCAATGGCCATTGCCCAGACCGCGGCGCCCGTCGATGACAGCAATTTCAAAATCGCGCTGCAACCGATAGTGCTGCAAACCGTCGTCGCTGATGATCACATCGCAGGCATGTTGTTCGAGCAGGAATTTTGCAGCGGCGACACGATCGGGAGCGATCACCACCGGGCAATCGGTGCTGAGTGCAAGCAGTAGCGGTTCATCGCCGGAATCGGCCGGTTTGGTTTGCGGTGTGACTTCGAATGGCCAATGCGGCGGCTCGGCGCCGTAACCGCGACTGATAATGCCGGGATGGTGGCCGGCTCTTTTAAAGGCTGCGCAAAGTGCGACCACGATCGGCGTTTTGCCGGTACCGCCGACCGTGACATTGCCGACCACAACGACCGGCACCGCAATTTTTTCGCTGCGCCGCAGCCCGCTGCGAAACGCCCAACGGCGCGACGCGCTGGCAGAGCGGTAAAACCATTCCAGCGGCAATAACACACGCAACCAACCGGGTGCGCCGTACCAGTGTTGGTGGATGCGGGATTCAAAACTCATTCGGCAAATTTTCCGCGGAATTTACTGCGCAGCCATCGGCGACACGCCACTACTTTCCGGTTGACGGTGCTTGTGTAGTCAGACTGAGGCGCACGAACCCGAGCTGCCCCGCGGCATCCATGGCTTTCACGACAGCTTGATGGGGTGTATTGGCATCGGCGGTGATGACCAGCGGCAGCGTGGTGTCGCCTGCCGAAATTTCGGTCAAGGCGGCCTTGATGATATTGAGATCGCCGCTCGCCAGCGCGCGGTCGTTGATGCTGTAGTGACCGGTCGCAGTGATGACGATTTCCAGCGGCTTTTTCGGCTGATCCTGCGGTGCGCCGGTGGCTTCCGGAAGCGTGATGCTCAGTTGCGTATTTTTTGTGAACGTTGTCGAGATCATGAAAAAGATCAGCAACAGCAGCAGCACGTCGACGAGGTTAAGTACATTCGTCGAGAAATCGATATCGGTGGTGGTCGGACGTTTAAAGCGCATCGGCGATTCGATTCAGTCAGCTATTCATTTATCAAAACAAGCCAGGAAAAAAACAGTCAGAAATAAAAAGCCCAAAACAAAAAACGTTAAAGGTTTTTGAGATCGAGCTTGCGGTCACCGTGCAGCGCGTCGACCAGCTTCAACGTTTCCTGCTCCATGACCACAATCAGCTTTTCGATACGACCGTTGAAAAATCGATGCATCATCATCGCGGGAATCGCGACGATCAGGCCCGCCGCCGTCGTAATCAGCGCTTCGGAAATGCCGCCGGCCAACACCGACGGATCGCTGACACCCCCCTGCAGGCTGATGCGATTGAATACCTGCATGATGCCCAGCACGGCACCGACCAGACCGAACATGGGCTCGACCAGCGCAATGGTGCCGAGCGCATTCAAATAACGCTGCATCTGATACAGAGCCAGCGACGCCGCTTCCTCAATACTTTCTTTCATGATTTCGCGGCCGTGACGCGCATTGGCGAGACCGGTCGCCAGCAGCAGGCCCAGCGGCGACGACTGTTTCAGCTCGCGCAATTTGTTGGCATCGAGCTGATTGTTTTTAACCCAGCCCCAGACCTCGCCGAGCAATTGCGGCGGCGCAATTTTTTTCATGCGGAGGGCGAGCAGGCGTTCGACGCAAATCGCCAGTGCGGCGACCGAACCGAGCAGAATGGGCAGCATGAGCCAGCCGCCCGACTTGATAATCTCGAACACAGAAGAATCCTTGCTTGACTGGTTGATACGATGTGGGTGGTGCGAACGGCCGGCGCGTAGCGCTGCAGACGCCAAAATACCCAGCAAATGTAGCACAGGCACCTAAAACCCCGTTAGGTCGGGTGCGGAAAATCCGGGGCCGTCCCAATAGTGACGATAGCCTTTTCGATATTCCGTGAACGCGGCCACACCGGCGGGCTGAAGATCGAACGTAATCGCACCACTGCTCGCGGTATTGAATAGCTGCGCGCCGGCCTGCTGATAACGCTCGACCACCCGCACATGTGGATGGCCAAAGGAATTGTGATAGCCGGCAGAAAACACCACATACCGCGGCTGCACAGCGGCGACAAACGTCGGGCTGGATGACGAGCGGCTGCCGTGATGCGGCGCGATCAGCACGGTTGCCGGCGCCAATTTCGCACCCAACAATCGAGC
>JBEVMI010000191.1:0-4362 GCA_040508685.1 Spongiibacteraceae bacterium | reverse complement strand
ATCGCCGCGCATTACGACCTCGGCAACGATTTTTACGAATTGTTTCTCGATCCGTCGATGATGTATTCGGCGGCAATATTCCCGCATGCCGACAGCTCGCTGGAACAGGCGTCGCTGTACAAGATCGATCGCATCTGTAAAAAACTGCAACTGCAGCCGCAGGATCATCTGCTGGAAATCGGCACCGGCTGGGGTGGGCTTGCGCTGCACGCCGCGCGGCAATACGGCTGCCGCGTGACTACCACCACGATTTCGCGGCAGCAGTTCGATTATGCGAACCAGCTTATAAACGCGGCCGGCTTGTCTGATCGCGTCACCGTGTTGCTGCAGGATTATCGCGATCTGACGGGGCAGTACGACAAGTTGGTGTCGGTGGAGATGATCGAAGCGGTGGGGCACCGTTATTACCGCGATTATTTTTCGCGATGCGGGACGCTGTTGAAGGCGGATGGTTTGATGCTGATTCAGGCGATCACGATTGCCGATCAACGTTACGAGCGCGCGCGGCGTTCAGTGGATTTTATCCAGCGCCATATTTTTCCCGGCGGCGCACTGCCTTCGCTCGCAGTGATTGCGCATACGATTGCGCGCCACAGCGATCTCACCATCAGCGGTATCGAGGAAATCACCCAGCACTATGCGCGCACCCTGCAAGCCTGGTCGCAGCGGTTTCTGGCGCAGCTGGAACGCGTGCGTGCGCTCGGTTACGACGAACGTTTTATCCGCATGTGGCAGTTTTACCTGTGCTATTGCGAAGGCGGCTTCATGGAGCGCAGTATCGGTACGCATCAGATTTTATTCGCGAAGCCTGCGTGCCGCATCGAACCTCGATTGGGGCGGCTGGAGTAGCGCTTGCCGCGGGACTGATAGCAGAACAATGCCTGCCGGGATGTGACCTGACGATGAAAAAAATGTGGTTGCTGGCGTGGTTGTTTTCCGCACAGGTTCTGGCATCGCCACCGCTACCCGCTGCGGCGCAGCAGGAATTGCGCGGCACCGCGGTATCGGTGGACGACGGCCGCGTGCTGTACACCGAATACCACCAGTGGCATGACGACTGGCATCGCGCCGAATATCGCGCGCCGGACGGCACGCTGCTGGCGGTCAATGAACTCGATTATTCGCCGGGGCGTTCGCAGCCGGCTTTTATCCAGACGGACAAAATTACCGGTGACACGGAGGGCGCGCGCTGGGATGGCGTCAAGCTGATTCTGTTTCACGGCAGCCGCAGCAAGGTGATTGCATACCGCGAACCGCTGGTGATTAGTTCGGGTTTTAATAATTTTGTGCTGGAGCACTGGGACGATCTGCTCGCCAACCGCATCTGGACCGTCGATTTCGCGGTGCCGCAACATCTCGCCATCGTCGGTTTGAAAGTGCGGCGCATAACCGCCGAACAATCGCGTATCCCCAATCGCGATCCCCACTGGATTTACCTGCGGGTGCAGGCCGCCAATCCCATCCTCAGCTGGTTTGTCGATCCGGTCGATCTCGCCTACAGCCCGGACCGTTACCTGCGCGTCTATCGCGGCAGCTCCAACCTCGAAATTGCGGGGCGGATGCCGTCGGTCGAGATTCGCTACTGACGACCGGTCGCGCCGCCTGCTGCCGACATGCTCCCTTGGAATTCCCGCCGGTCGTCCCCAACTCGGATAAACCCGAGATCTGCTGGATGGTAAACCCGCATGACTGATCAAAAAGCATTCGATGCTGAAGTGGTTGGCGCCGAGACCGACAGCGCCCGCGAAGGTGACATCACTGGTACCTCGTTGGTGGTGCCGGACGCGGTGTTGCCGTCGACGCTGTATCTGATTCCGGTGCCTGGACGGCCGTTTTTTCCGGCGCAGGTCCAGCCCGTCATTCTCGATTTGAAGCCGTGGGGACAGACCATCGAACTGGTCGCGAAGGCCGATCAGCCCGTGGTCGGCCTGCTGTACTGTGATGGCCAGAATCCCGAGCAAATCGATCCTGAGCAGTTGTCGGTGATCGGCACGGCGGCGCGCGTACATCGCGCCCAGCACGACGATGAACACGCGCAGATGATCGTTCAAGGGCTGAAACGTTTTCGTATTCGCCGCTGGATTCAGCGCGAGCCACCGTATCTGGTCGAGGTCGACTATCCCGAAAATGCCATCGATCGCAACAGCGATGAGGTTCGTGCTTATGCGATGGCGATCATCAATGCCATCAAGGAACTGTTGCCGCTCAATCCGCTGTACAGCGAAGAATTGAAACAATACCTGTCGCGCTTCAGCCCCAACGAGCCGTCGTTGCTGGCCGATTTTGCGGCGGCGATCACGACTGCCAAAGGCGATGATCTGCAGGAAGTCATCGACACCTTGCCGATATTGCGGCGCATGGAAAAAGTGTTGGTATTGCTGCGCAAGGAAAAAGAGGTTGCGCTGTTGCAGAACAAAATCAGCGAACAGGTCAATGGCAAGATCCAGACCAGCCAGCGCGAATTTTTCCTGCGCGAACAATTGAAAGTGATTCAGCAGGAACTCGGTATTTCCAAAGATGACCGCACCTCCGATGCCGAGGAATTTGAAAAACGTCTCGAAGGCAAAACCGTGCCGGCAGCGGCGCGCAAACGCATCGACGAAGAAATGAAAAAGTTATCGGTGCTGGAAACCAGTTCGGCCGAATACAGCGTCACCCGCAATTATCTCGACTGGGCGACGAATATGCCGTGGGGTGTGCACACCGCGGACAAACTCGATCTGAAACACGCGCGCACTGTGCTCGATCAACACCACGACGGACTCGGCGATGTGAAGGACCGCATTATCGAATTTCTTGCGGTTGCCAAATTCAAGGGCGAGGTATCCGGCTCGATCATCGTGCTGGTCGGCCCGCCGGGTGTCGGCAAGACGTCGATCGGTCGCAGCATAGCGGAGGCGTTAGGGCGGAAGTTTTACCGTTTTTCGCTGGGCGGGATGCGCGATGAGGCGGAAATCAAGGGCCATCGCCGCACCTACATCGGCGCCCTGCCGGGCAAACTGGTGCAGGCGTTGAAAGACGTAGAAACTGCCAATCCGGTGATCATGCTCGACGAGATCGACAAGATCGGCGCGTCGTATCAGGGCGACCCGGCGTCGGCGCTGCTGGAGGTGCTCGACCCCGAACAGAATGTCGACTTCCTCGATCATTATCTCGATCTGCGTCTCGATCTGTCGAAGGTGTTGTTCGTCTGCACGGCGAATCAGCTCGACACGATTCCCGGTCCGCTGCTCGATCGCATGGAAGTGATTCGTCTCGGCGGATATATCACCGAAGAAAAAATGGCGATCGCCAAACATCATTTATGGCCGCGGTTGTTGCAGCGGTCCGGCATCGGCGCCAAACGCCTGCGCATTTCCGACAAGGCAATTCGCGCCGTGATCGAGGGGTATGCGCGCGAAGCCGGTGTGCGCAATCTGGAAAAACAGCTCGGCCGCATCGTTCGCAAAAGTGCGGTGAAGCTGATCGACGACGGCGATATCAAAGGCGAAGCGCGCATCAATGTCGGTGTGCCCGAAGTCGAGCAGTTTCTCGGCAAGCCTTTTTTCCAGCGCGAAAGTCCGCGGCGCGGCATCGGCGTGATCACCGGTCTGGCGTGGACGGCGATGGGCGGCGCGACGCTGCCGGTCGAATGCTCGCGCATCCATACCCTCAACCGCGGCCTGAAACTGACCGGCAAACTCGGCGAGGTCATGAAGGAATCGGCCGAGATCGCCTACAGCTATGTGATGTCGCATCTGAAAGAGTTCGGTGCGCCGGAAAAGTTTTTCGACGAATCGATGGTGCATGTGCACGTGCCGGAAGGCGCGACGCCAAAAGATGGGCCCAGCGCCGGCGTGACCATGGCGACGGCGTTGTTATCGCTGGCGCGCAACCAGAAACCGTTGCGCGCGCTGGCGATGACCGGCGAGCTGACCCTTACCGGCGAAGTGCTGGCGGTGGGCGGCATCCGCGAGAAGGTGATTGCCGCCAAACGCGCCGGTATTAAAGAGCTGATCCTGCCCGAGCCCAATCGACGTGATTTCGATGAATTGCCCGAGCATATTCGGCAGGAGCTGGTGGTACATTTTGCAGCCACTTATCCGGATGTATTTGCGGCTGTGTTCATTCGGTAGAAGTTGCACCAGTATTGTGCTTGATATTGCGCGCACGTGAAGTGCGCATTTTTTTGTAAAAAATTCTTCTTTCAATAACCGTTTTTTTGCAACAAACGCGGCATTTCTGATGTGTTAAATGCCTGCTTTTTTGGTGCTTGTCAGGGTGCCGGCGTTTCGCTCGGCGCTCCGTGTACGGCCGCTGGTTATGCCGGTACTTTGACAGTGTCGACGTAAGCCCGAATACATTCCTGTCGCACGCCGAAAT
>JBEVMI010000179.1:0-3150 GCA_040508685.1 Spongiibacteraceae bacterium | reverse complement strand
CCGGACTGGGTCGTCGATCAGGTGTTCGATCTGTTCGACCGCCTCGGCGCCACCGATGAGCAACTCGACTTCCCGATCATTTTCGCCTCGGCCCTGCTCGGCAAGGCCGGTGATGACTACGCGCATCTCGCCGACGATCTGACGCCGCTCTATCAGGCGATCGTCGATAAGGTGCCGGCGCCGGACGTCAATGTCGACGGCCCGTTCCAGATGCAGGTTTCCGCGCTCGATTATTCGAGCTACGTCGGCGTTATCGGTGTCGGTCGCATCACGCGCGGCAGCGTCAAGCCGAATACGCCGGTCACCGTAGTCGGTGCCGATGGCAAGACCCGCAACGGCCGCATCCTGCAGGTGATGGGTTATCTCGGTCTCGATCGGCAGGATGTCGAGTTGGCTGAAGCCGGCGATATCGTCTGCATCACCGGTATCGATGGCCTCAAGATTTCCGACACGATCTGCGATCCGTCACAGCCCGAAGCATTGCCGCCGCTGACCGTCGACGAGCCGACCGTGAGCATGACCTTCCAGGTCAACGACTCGCCATTCGCCGGCAAAGAAGGCAAATACGTCACGTCGCGCAACATCAAGGAACGGCTTGAGCGCGAACTGATCGCCAACGTTGCGCTGCGCGTCGAGCCGGGCGAGTCGCCGGATAAATTCCGCGTCTTCGGCCGCGGCGAATTGCACCTCTCGGTACTGATCGAAAACATGCGTCGCGAAGGCTTCGAAATGGGCGTGTCGCGTGCCGAGGTCGTGCAGAAAGAAGTGAACGGCGAAATCCAGGAGCCGTACGAGCAGGTCGTGATCGACTGCGAAGAACAACATCAGGGTTCGGTGATGGAAGAGCTGGGTCGTCGCAAGGGCGATCTCACCAACATGATGCCGGACGGCAAGGGGCGCGTGCGTCTCGAGTTCATCGTGCCGTCGCGCGGCATCATCGGTTTCCGCTCGCAATTCCTGACCATGACCCAGGGCGGCGGCATCATGACGTCGGTATTCGATCACTACGGTCCGGTAAAAATCGGCGAGGTGGCGCAGCGTCAGAACGGCGTGCTGGTGTCGATGGTGGAAGGCAAGACGCTCGGCTTCTCGCTGTTCGCATTGCAAGAACGTGGCCGCATGTTCATCGAGCCGAACACCGAAGTGTATGAAGGTCAGATCATCGGCCTGCATTCGCGCGGCAACGATCTGGTGGTGAACCCAACCAAGGGTAAAAAACTCACCAACATGCGCGCATCGGGCACCGATGAAAATATCGTGTTGACACCGCCGATCCGTCATTCGCTGGAACAGGCTTTGGAATTTATCGAAGACGACGAGCTGGTCGAAGTGACCCCTCTCAGCGTGCGTCTGCGCAAAAAATTCCTCACCGAAATCGAACGCAAACGTTCGGGCAGCAACCGCGGCTAAACGCCGCTGAAGTGAGCGCCTTTAGCGAGTAGCGAACTGGTTAAGCGCGGGCGGGATCGGCCATACTAGCGGCTCGATTCCTGCCCGGACGCCGTGCATGCCGCCCTCCCTGTTTCCGGATATCAAACCCTACGCCACACACAAGCTGGCGGTCGACGCCCCCCATCAACTTTATGTGGAGGAGTGCGGCATCCCCGACGGCATCCCCGTGTTGTTCGTACACGGTGGCCCCGGTGGTGGTTGCACCCCGAAACACCGCTGTTTTTTCGACCCCACTGTTTATCGCATCATCCTTTTCGATCAACGCGGCTCCGGCCGTTCCACCCCGCACGCCGAACTCAATGGCAACAACACCGACGCACTGGTTGCCGATATCGAGCGACTGCGTGAATTTCTCGGCGTCGACAAATGGTTGTTGTTCGGCGGCTCGTGGGGTTCGACACTAAGCCTGGTTTATGCCGAACGTTTTCCGGAGCGTGTACTCGGTCTGATTCTGCGCGGCATATTTTTATGTCGGCGCCAGGATCTGCTGTGGTTTTATCAGGAGGGCGCAAATCACGTCTTCGCGGATTACTGGCAACAATATGTTGCGCCGGTACCGCTTGCCGAACGTGGCGACATGATGAGTGCGTATTACCGCCTGCTCACTGGCAACAATGAGCTGGCACGCATGGGCGCGGCAAAGGCATGGAGTGGCTGGGAGGCGCAATGTTCGACGCTGAAACCGGACACGCAACTGGTCGATCAATTCACCGACCCGCGATTCGCTCTCGCCCTGGCACGCATCGAGGCGCATTACTTCGTCAACGATGCGTTTCTTGAGCCCAATGAAATTGTCGAAAACGCCCATCGCCTCAAGGGAATTCCCGGCGTCATCATCCACGGCCGCTACGACATGGTCTGTCCCGCTGACAATGCCTTCGCGCTAAAACAGGCGTGGCCCGAGGCCGACCTGCATATCATCAAGGATGCCGGCCATTCTGCGATGGAGCCTGGCATCACCGAGGCTCTGGTGCGTGCGACCAATCGTTTCGCGCGCGAACTCAGACCTGACTCCGAATAGCGCGATAAATTAAATGGAAGCTTTATTGGACGAGCAGATAAAAATGATCGCATTGAAGCCTTCTGTCTTTCGATTCTGATTCCAAAACCGATGCAAATTATTTTTGTCCTCGTCCGCCCCGCCGTCCCTGAAAATATCGGGGCCGCTGCACGCGCCTTAAAAACGATGGGTTTTATCGAGTTGCGTATCGTCGGCACTGTTGCTCATCGCGAAAAACAGGCGCGCATTCTCGCGCATGCTTCCACCGATATTCTCGACAACGCGCAGGAGTTTTCCGATCTCTCGGCTGCACTTGCCGATATCGATTTCAGTGTTGCGACCTCGGCCAAGGACCGTCATGACCGCCGTTACAGTTTTTCGCCGCCGGAATTGCGCGCGAATCTGATTGGCAAACAGGGGGCGGTTAAAAAGGTCGCGATCGTATTCGGTTGCGAAGAATCGGGGTTGAGCAACGGTGAGCTGGCGTTGTGCGATGCCTTGTCGAGCGTGCCGCTGGCAACGAGTTATCCGTCGCTCAATCTGGCGCAGGCGGTGATGTTGTATGCGTATGAGCTGTCGGCGTGTGCAACGCTTACAGAAAATGCAGTACCGGAGTCCGCAGAATGGGCGGCGTTAAAACAGCGCATTACTCCATTGCTGGATTCGCTGGCAGTGCCGGATGGCAAGTTGCGCGATTG
>JBEVMI010000170.1:0-5120 GCA_040508685.1 Spongiibacteraceae bacterium | reverse complement strand
CCTTGCAGGCAGACATGCAATTAACCGCCAGACATTTGCAGCTCAAGGAGCTGTTCCCCACGGCGGAATCCATGCGCGCCAGCCTCGGTGAAATCAATGGCTCCGCCAAACTGACCGCCAGCGGCAACTCGATCGCCGACCTGCTGGCCGGGGCCGATGGCGAGATGGGGCTCTTTATGGATCGCGCCACCATCAGCAAATTTTTGCTCGAAGCGGCAGGCCTCAATATCGCCAACGTCGTGATCACCCAATTATTTGGCGATCGCCAGGTCCAGCTGAACTGCGCCGTCGCCGACTTCACCATCGTCAAAGGTCTGATGACTACCGAAGCGTTCATCGTCGACACCGAGGATGCGCTCATCGACGTTAGCGGCAACATTCATCTCGGCGAAGAGAATCTGGATTTGAAAGTCAAACCGCAGACTAAGGGGTTGCGCATCCTGTCGTTGCGTACACCGCTGTACGTGAAAGGCTCTTTTAAAGATCCCGACATCAACTTCGACAAGGGCGTGCTGGCAATGCGCGGTGGTGGTGCCATTGCGTTGGGGGCGGTGGCGTGGTCGGCAGCTCTGGTGCCGCTGATCGCGACCGGCCGAGACGAGTTGCGGCAGGACAATGGCTGCCTCGCCCTGCTCGCGCACTCTCGCGACGCCGTTGGCGCGCAAACATCGGCGCCTGTTCCCTGATTCGTTGCCTGCCGAACTGTCGCTATGAATTCAGACGTCAACCAGGAAGTATGCATGCGAGCGGATACCGCGCAGGTTGATGACCTGCAACTGAAAGTGCTCACCGTAAATCTGCACAAGGGATTTACGGCACTCAATCGAAAATTCGTATTGCCCGAGTTGCGCAATGCGCTCCACAACGTGCATGCAGACATTGTCTTTTTGCAGGAAGTCATCGGCGCACACGCACATCATCCGAAATACCACCAGCACTGGCCCCAGACACCACAATACGAATATCTCGCTGATACCATATGGCCCGACTTTGCCTATGGCCGCAATGCGGTCTATCCCGAAGGCCACCACGGCAACGCCCTGCTGTCGAAATTTCCGATCGTGTCCAGCCGCAATCTCGATGCGACTTTCAGTCGTACCGAAAAGCGCGGCCTGCTGCATTGCTGCCTGGCCCTGCCCGGCCGCATCGAGCAGATTCACACCGTCTGTATCCACCTTGGACTACGCGAGCGACACCGGCGACGCCAACTTCAGCTGTTATGCGAATTGATTGCCGATTTGCCGGAGCAGGCACCCTTGATCGTCGCGGGGGATTTTAACGACTGGCGCCTGCTCGCGAATCAACATCTGGCGCGCCATGCCGGTCTTGAAGAAGTATTTTCCACCGCCTATGGCATGCCGGCGGCAACGTTTCCGGCGCGCTGGCCAGTGTTGCGCCTCGATCGTATTTACGTGCGTAATATGCGTCTGCACCGGCCGGTGATTCTGACCGGCCGGCCATGGTCGCATTTGTCCGACCACGCGCCCTTGGCTGCTGATCTGGAATTGGCAGTTACACCCATACCCGCTGCGAGGGTGACATCATGAAAGACCGCTGGCATCCGGGTAATCGAGTCGAATTGCTGCAGGACGGCGATGAGTTTTTTCCGCGCGTATTCGCAGCGCTGCGGGCTGCACGCAGTGAAGTGTTTCTGGAAACATTTATTCTCAGCGACGATAAAGTCGGCCGCGAATTGCGCAGCGAGCTGATTGCCGCGGCTACGCGTGGCGTACGCGTGTTCGTCACCGTCGACGGCTTCGGCTCGCCGGGGCTGGAAGGCGAATTTATCGACGGCTTGACCGCGGCAGGCGTCCATTTCCATATCTTCAATCCCGGGCTGACCCTTTTCGGCGTGCGCACAAACCTGTTTCGACGCCTCCATCGAAAAATCATCGTGATCGACGGCCAGCTGGCATTTGTCGGCGGCATCAACTTTATCGCCGATCAACTGGAGGATTTCGGCCCTCTCGCCAAGCGCGATTACGCGGTAGAAATCGAAGGCCCGGTCGTGGCCGATATCCATGCCTTCGCCGAACACGCTATCCGCAAGCCGCATCGCAGCCTCCACAACACGGGCCAACGCGAATACCACGATACATCGACGACAACCTCCAGAGGCTCGGCAAAAGCGTTGTTCGTCACCCGCGACAATCGCCGCGCCCGCACCCACATCGAACGTCATTATCATTTGGCGATTCGACAAGCTCAGCACGAATTGATTATTGCCAACGCCTATTTTTTCCCCGGCTATCGCCTGCTCTGGCGTTTGCGACAGGCCGCCCGTCGCGGCGTGCGCGTATCGCTGATCCTGCAGGGGCGCCCCGACATCGGCCTCATCAAATGGGCATCCAGCCAGCTCTACGATTATCTGCTCAGCAGCGGGGTACAGATCTACGAATATTGCGAACGGCCGTTGCACGGCAAGGTAGCGATCGCCGATGGTGAATGGTCCACCGTCGGATCGAGCAATCTCGACCCGCTGTCGTTGTCGCTGAATCTGGAGGCAAATGTCGTTTTGCTGGATCGCGAATTCAATCGAACGCTGCGGGCCCGCCTCAAGGACTTGATGGAATCCCAATGCCAGCCGGTGGTTGCAGAAAATATTTCGCACAACCAATGGTGGCGCGGTGCTGTCAGCGCGGTGGTATTCCATTTCATCCGCCAGTTTCCCCATTGGGCAAACTGGCTGCCGAGACACACGGTAGCGCTCAAAAAAATGGGCAGTGCAGAAGAGATGCCACATGCGGGCAACGCAGAGGTCTCACCCCCTACTGCCAGTAACGCAGAGGCTTCACCGATGGGGAGTGCAGAGGCTTCACCGGTGGGTAATGCAGAGGTTTCACCTGTCAGAAACTAAAAAAACATCAGCGACGATTTTTAATGACGCCGTGGATATTACTGACAGCCAAGAACAGTTGCAGTGTGACCAGTGCGAAAGCTTGGGCGTGAACACCCCACACCAGCCATAACACATTACTGAGCAAAAATACCCAGAAGCCGATGAGTCGGCGAGATCGCGTCTCATTCGAAACCATCCAGGCTGCAATTACCGTGACCACAAGTGCCAGCCACTGGAGCGAGTCCAGCCAATACATTCGCTGCTCCTGACCAGCCCTAGCGGACGGGTTTTCGAATTATTCCCGTATTTCCCGCGCGCACCCCAGGTGGCGCCCTGAAGGTCACCGCGAGGCTTGAAGCCCCGCGGTGACTGAGGGATCGAGTTACTGGCGAGTGGTGTTTTGAGGACTGCTTTGACTTCGCTCGCTTTCTTGCCCACTGCGACTGGATTCATGGTTGCCGCTATCGGTTCCCACACCGGTTCCACGCTGCATGTTGCGTGCAACATTCAGCCGGTTTTGGACATCCTTCACGCCACTGATGTTATCGGCGAGATCCTCGGCGCGATATTTCTGACCCCGGTCGCTGATCGAGCCTTCTAGCGTTATTACACCCGACTTCACCGTCACGGTAATTTCAGAAGCATCAACCTGCGGATCGAGAGTCAGCCTTTCGCAAAGATCCTCCCGGATACGCTCGTCAGAGCGTTCATATCCTTTCGGAGCGCGGCCGCGAAAGTTTCCGCCCGCGCTGGAGTTATTACCGCCACCCCACTGGGTGTTGGAATAGCCGGGATTATTACGACGCGATGGATTCTGCGAGGGATTGTTCTCCCATCTGGCATTGGCACCTTGCGGCGGGTAATAACCTTCCTGATCCGGATACTGGTTGCGCTGGAATGGAAACGGTCGTTCCCCGCCCCCGCCTTGCGTGCCCCGCCATTGACCCCACTGCTCCCAGTCATTGTCACTGGTACCACTCAGATCATAGTCCCTCTGAAAATTCTGATAGTCCTGCTGGCTGGAGCGGTAATCCTGATTCCGACGATAGTCCTGATTTCCCTCGTTCTGACGATAAATACGATTTTCCCGCCACATATCCTCGTTTTCATGCGCGGACTGCTCATAGGGTGGAACGTCGTAATTCGCTGTTTGTTGCGAATTGCCGCTACCCGGGCGCGAACCGTGTTGGCGACTACCGGATTGACGCGGGTTGTGTGATTGGTTGTAAGACATAATGATTCTCCTCTGCATTCACCTCATGTGGTGAATATCGTCCAACGAACACCGAGTCTTAGTGGCGCGGCGCGTAGTAGGAATCAATACTTTTGATCCACGTGGGATCACTCATGTCGGGCCAGTCATTTTTATCGAAGCCCGGTGCATTTTGCAGTTGCTCCTTCGATGCACTAAGCACGAAAGCCTTCTCTGCCGTATCCAAGCGCAACGCTGAAAATGGAACCGCGAATAATTTTTCACCGAAACCCAAGAATCCGCCAAACGACAACACCGCGTAGGCGATTTTTCCGGTGTGCATGTCCAGCATGATCTCCTTGATGTCGCCGAGATTTTCGCCGGCCGAACCGAGAACTGTGTCACCGATCAGTGTATTGGCACCCATCAGGTCGGGACCGGGACCGGGCTTCCCGCTAAACCGTTTGTACATGCCATAAGTATCACGTGTTTCGTAACTCATGATTGAGCTCCTCATATAACTTCTAATCACTTGAACATTTTTGCGTCGATGCGATGGCAACCTTTAACACACGACCATCGTTCATCCAGCATTTGCCGTATAGGATGCATCCACACGGTGTTCACTGTGGCTGCATAATCTGGACCAGAGTCAATCCGAAAAAGGAATCCCTACCGCACAATTCGTGGGCCACTGATTTAAAATAAAAAATTAATTTCTAGATATTCCGAAAGAAAAATTCCCGCGCCCGAAACCTCGAGTTAATTGCAAGGTTTCCCAGGAATTTGCAAATATGTAACTCGTAAAATTTCGATTCCCTTTGTTTCCAACCGACCTAAAGGTGCACTGCAAAACCAGCCCTAACGTCGCACCGACCAAAAATCTCGTTGATAACCTACAAGTTACAATCTGTTCGGCAATTATTACCTGAACGAAGGGGTGCGCTGCAGCGATAATTTTTAATGCGTATGAATTTTTTCTTAGAAATCTCTTTTATTTTTAGCATCTTAATTCCGAAAAATACGCTTCATATTCCCGTTCGCTCGTCTTTGGCACGTTATTGGCAAAAGTTCTCGACACCGGACGAA
>JBEVMI010000122.1:0-3717 GCA_040508685.1 Spongiibacteraceae bacterium | reverse complement strand
CGTGCGCGCGATGTTGCTGATTGCGCGCGAGGAAGAGTTGTGTGTTTGCGAGCTGACCTGTGCGCTCGATGAAAGTCAGCCGAAAATTTCCCGGCATCTGGCGCTGCTTCGAACCAACAGCCTGCTGGAGGATCGGCGCCAGGGGCAGTGGATCTACTATCGGCTGCATCCGAATCTCCCGGACTGGGTCGTTCAGATTTTGCGGGCCACGCTCGACGCCAATCACCATTGGCTCCGGCGCGATGCAAAACGTCTCGACCAGATGGGCAATCGCCCCGAGCGGGTCGCTGCGTGTTGCTGATTTATCCACGTCTGAATTAACCGCTAATTTATCGATCCTCAATTTATTGCCCGCAAACTTACTGCCCCCAGACTTACATGGAGAGCATCGCGATGAGTATCAAGGTTGGCATCAACGGTTTTGGCCGGATCGGTCGTCTGGTATTGCGGGCCGCGTGGGACTGGCCCGAACTGGAATTTGTGCAGATCAACGATCCCGCCGGCGATGCACTCACGCATGCGCACCTGCTCAACTTCGATTCGGTGCATGGGCGTTGGCAGCACGAGGCCAACGCCGATGGCGAGGGCGTGGTCGTCGACGGCAAACGGATTGCGGTGACGGCCAACAAGGCGGTTGCCGATACCGATTGGTCGCGGTGCGATGTAGTCATCGAAGCCAGCGGCAAAATGAAAACGATCGCAGTGCTGCAGGGGTATCTGGATCAGGGGGTAAAACGCGTTGTAGTGAGTGCGCCGGTGAAGGAGAAGGGCGCTCTCAATGTGGTGATGGGCGTGAACGATCATTGGTTCGATGCAGCGATACATCGCATTGTCACCGCGGCATCGTGCACGACGAATTGTTTGGCGCCGGTGGTCAAGGTTATTCACGAACATTTGAAAATAAAACACGGCAGTATCACGACGATTCACGACCTGACGAACACCCAGAGCATTCTCGATCAGCCGCACAAGGATCTGCGCCGGGCGCGCGCCTCCGGTTTGAGTTTGATTCCGACCACGACCGGCTCCGCCACCGCCATTGCAGAAATTTTCCCCGAGCTGCGCGGGCGGCTGAATGGCCATGCCGTGCGTGTCCCTCTCGCCAATGCCTCGCTGACCGATTGCGTATTTGAAGTCGAACGCGCGACCACGGTGGAGGAGGTGAACGCGCTGCTGAAAGCGTCCGCCGAGAAAGAATTGAAAGGCATCCTTGGTTATGAGGAGCGGCCGCTGGTGTCGATCGATTACCGCACCGATCCGCGCTCGTCGATCATCGATGCGCTGTCGACGATGGTGATCAACGGCACGCAGGTAAAAATCTACGCGTGGTACGACAACGAGTGGGGTTATGCCAATCGCACCGTCGAGTTGGCTCGCCTCGTCGGCCAGCCCGGCTGACGGCGCATGCGGATGAATGCGTTGCGCGCGCTTGCGCCCGAGGTGCGCCAGTATCTGCTGGTCACCGGCAATTACTGGGCATTTACGCTCACCGACGGCGCGTTGCGCATGTTGGTGGTGTTGCACTTTCACACGCTCGGTTATTCGCCGCTGCAAATTGCCGCGCTGTTTCTGTTCTACGAAATCTTCGGCGTCATCACCAATCTGGTCGGCGGTTATCTCGGCGCGCGCATCGGGCTGAATCGCACGATGAATATCGGCCTGGCATTGCAGGTCGCGGCACTGCTGATGCTCGCCGTGCCGGCAGCGTGGCTGACCATACCGTGGGTCATGGGTGCGCAAGCGCTGTCCGGCATCGCCAAGGACCTCAACAAGATGTCGGCGAAAAGTTCGATCAAGCTGCTGGTGGCGGGCGGCGAGCAGGGCACTTTGTATCGCTGGGTGGCGATTCTCACCGGCTCGAAGAATGCGCTCAAAGGCGTCGGATTTTTTCTCGGCGGTGCCTTGTTGGCGCTGCTGGGTTTTACCGGTGCGGTATTGGTCATGGCGGCAGGGCTGGCGCTGATCTGGCTGAGCAGTGTCGTGTTGCTGAAAAAGGATTTGGGCAGGGCCAAAGCCAAACCAAAATTCCGCGACCTGCTGTCGAAAAGCCGTGCGATCAATATTCTCTCGGCAGCGCGGATGTTTCTGTTCGGTGCGCGCGATGTCTGGTTCGTCGTCGCACTGCCGGTCTACCTCAGTACCGTACTGGGCTGGGATCACTGGCTGGTCGGCGGTTTCCTCGCCGCCTGGATCATTGGCTATGGCGTCGTGCAATCGCTGGCGCCGGCCATCACCGGCACATTTAATTCCCACAAAACTGTTCGCGGCAAAACTGTTCCCGATGGCCGCGCGGCATTCGGGTGGGCTCTCGCGCTGGCGGGAATTCCTGCATTGATTGCGCTGGGCATGACGGCGAGCGCGTCGCCCGCCGGCGTGCTGATTGGCGGACTGATGGTATTCGGCGCACTGTTCGCCGTGAATTCATCGCTGCACAGCTACCTGATCGTGTCCTATGCCAACGACGATGGTGTATCCCTCGTCGTGGGTTTTTATTACATGTCGAACGCCATGGGACGGTTGCTGGGTACCGTGCTGTCGGGATGGGTATTTCAAGCGTACGGTCTGGAGACCTGTCTGTGGGTGTCGAGTGTTTTTGTATTCAGCGCCGCGTTGATCTCGATCATGCTGCCGCGTCATACCGCGTGATGTGGATTGTTTGCTAGCCGTAATTCATCGGCGCAGTAACGCTCATACCCGAGCGTAACTTGAGATGTGTGCAGTTTCGAGGATGGCTACGTCATTGCCCGGCACGGGAAATCCATGCGCGCAGCTGTTCGCTTCGATTGGCATCCAGCTCGGCGTAGCAGGCGTACTGCAAATCTTCAGTCGCTGATGCATTTGCCGCAAGGCTCGCCGCAAAGGTGCACTCGTGCTGTCGGTATTTTCGGAACGCTTCGACACTCGCCTCGAACGCCGATTTTTGAAACGGCAGGGATTTGCGGTCCTGCGCACTTGCCGCTATCGATGCGCGGACGGCTTTTTCAGTGTCCTTGACCTCGGTATGTGCACGCTCGGCGTGTTTCCTGATGCATTGGCTGAACGCAGTCGGCGAGTCCTTGCGGCAGGTGCTGATCAGCGTATCGACAGGCGTGGCATTTGCCGCGGCCATTACGGAAAGTAAAAACAGGGAAACTGCTGCGACTCGATACAAAAATTTCATGTCTCGCTTCATGTCTCGCTTAATTATCTGTTTGGGTGTGGCGTGTTCGAAAGGGAATGTCCGAAAGAGAGTATCCGAAAGAGCGTGTCCGAATGACCGCTGCGACTATATCAAATCAGGGAGAGCTGAATTCCCGGTTGCAAAAGACGACGCTGATTGCGCAGTGAGATTTGGTGAAATGCCAGTCTGGCCATTTCAGGTGTGCCAGTGTAAGGTCTGGGCGGGTGTCTGATTTGCGAGTGCAGTCAGACAGGTATCTTGTGCTGGTTTTGCGCTCTCGCAGTCCCTCCATTTCCTCATCAACGACGGACTGATGACGGTGTTTTTTCTCGTCGTCGGCATGGAGATACGCCGCGAAATCAAAGACGGCGCGCTGAAAAGTTTCAAGCTCGCTGCGCTGCCGGTGGGGTGTGCTTGTCGCGTCGGCTGTCGCTGGCATCGGCAGCCGCGCTGCGCGCGTTAACACGATCCGAAAATCGAGTACGCCATCGCGCGACCGTCCTGCCACCCCGTCCTGCGCCACCAAGGAATCGAAGTCATGACACTGCAACCGAAAA
>JBEVMI010000075.1:0-3358 GCA_040508685.1 Spongiibacteraceae bacterium | reverse complement strand
CCGCCGCCATATCGGCGAAACCGATCGAGCGCGACCATCAGCATCTTTGCCGCCACACGCAGCTCACGGTCATCGCCGTCGCCGTAATGTTTGACGAGCTCGTCGAACAAGCACTCGATTCGAACCATCGGTGTCTGATGTTGTTGAGACATGTATTCACCTGTTTCACTGTGCTGCCAGCAAGGGCGTGGCGCTTAAAGCAGTGCTTAAAGAGAGTGACGTTGATCAAGACCTTTCTGCAGGGTGATTGCCAACTGATTGCGCAATCGCGGCGTTTGAATAAGCGCGCTGAAACCGTACTTTTTCAGGTCGCTGATCGGATTCGATTGATCCAGAAGTTCTTTGGCGTTGTCGGGCGTTAACACGAAAGGCGGATAACCTGCCCTACCCAGCATGAAACTCACCATCAGAATCGCGCTGCGATGGTTGCCTTCGATAAATAACTGCGGCTGACTGGTTATCTGAATGTAAATACCTGCTGCCCTTCTCCACAGACTATCGTTCACGTGAAAATCACACCACTCCATTAATGACCCTATACCTCCCTGTTGATCGTCATAAAATTTTTGTCTGGTTTGCTCGATATGCACACTATAGTTTTTGCGGTTTTCGGGATCGGCGCCACAGAGAACCAGGGTATTGATTTCCAACAACAGGCTTGAATTCCCCATCGCAAACAGGTCTGCGCCCTGGCCCAGTATCCGATCGACAAAACGGTAGCCGTCCACCATATTGGCTACTGACTCGTCCGTGAGCGGACCTCGGCGGATATTGAGCGATTTATTTATTTTCTTGAACTGCAATTGCGTCTGCTCTAGAGAGCAGACGATTGCGGCAATATTAAAACGGGCGACGGGCATGTGCGATTATTAAAAACCGAGGGGAATGAGCCGATTGAGTTAGCTGAATTCACCCGAAATATATTGCTTTGTCAGCTTTTCTTTAGGATCTTCGAAAATCTGCCGCGTCTCGCCCATTTCCACCAGATAACCGGTGCGCCCGCCCTGAGAAATATCCACGCTGAAGAAGGCCGTTTTATCGGCAACACGCATGGCTTGCTGCATGTTGTGTGTAACCAGGGCAACGGTATAACTTTTCTTCAACTCCAACATGAGCTCTTCTACCTGGCGCGTGGCAATCGGGTCCAGTGCTGAGCAGGGCTCGTCCATCAACAGCACATCAGGTTCGGTAGCAACGGCCCTGGCAATACACAAACGCTGCTGCTGGCCACCCGACAGAGACAACCCGTTATTTTTCAGTTTGTCTTTTACCTCTTTCCACAACGCTGCGCGTTCAAGCGCTTTCTGTACCTTCTCGTCGTAATCGCCCTTGAAACGATTCAGGCGCAGGCCGAAGGCCACATTGTCGTAAATACTCATGGACAACGGGTTGGGCTGCTGAAAGACCATGCCGATATAGCGACGAACGACAACCGGATCAACTTTTTTCCCGTAGACGTTTTTGCCGTGGTAGTTGACTTCGCCCTCAAACCGAAACGAGGGGATCAAATCGTTCATGCGGTTGAAGGAGCGTAACACGGTGCTTTTTCCACAACCGGATGGCCCGATGAAGCCGGTTATTTTTCCCTTCTCGATCGATAACTTGCTGTTACGTACGGCGAGGAAATCGCCGTAGAATATTTTCTCCACATTGCAGTCAATGACACTGCTGCCGGCAATCGACGCAGAGGCGGTACGGGACATCGGTGCAATATGTTTAGCGGATTCGGCTATCGGTTGCATATTTTCTCACCTGAATGATTTTTCACACGTTGGACCGGGAAATCAGCCGAGCCAATATATTGAACACGAGCACGATCAACACCAGCACCAGAGAGGCAGACCAGGCCAACTGGATTTGATTATCAAATGGCATCGCGGAAAAGTTATAAATCAAGATGGACAGAGACGCTGTCGGCTCCATTAATTCGGAGAGGTAGTAATTACTGAACAACGCGGTGAACAACAGGGGCGCAGAGTTTCCCGCAGCACCGGCAACGGCGAGCATGACACCGGTGATAATTCCAGGCAGTGCCGTGGGCAATACCACTTTCAGTATCACCTGGGTCGGTGTGCATCCCATACCATAGGCCGCGTCGATCATTTTTTGCGGCACCTGCTTCATGGCTTCTTCTGCCGCGAGCACCACGGTAGGAAGCATCAGCACCGAAAGTGCAATGCCCCCCGCAAACGCGGAATAACCGAAGGAAATCACCAAAATGGCGTAAGTGAACACGCCAGCAAGAATGGAGGGAAAGCCGGTGAGTGTTTTCGCAACGAACTGGGTTGTCCTGGTCAGCCTGCTGGCGGGGTCGAGAACCGCGAGATGAATGGCGGACAAAATGCCAATGGGTACGCTGATGACCGTCGCAATCAATACCATCACCGCCGTGCCGACAATGGCGTTGCCGAAGCCACCACCCGTTTCGAATCCCGCCGGCGGCAGCGCGGTCAACGCTTCCATATCCAGACGCGCCCCGCCCTCTTTGATCAGCATATAAATGACGGAAAATAACGGAACACTACCTACTACAGCGATCAGCCAGGTAACACACGTCAGAATTGTGCTCGACAGTGCGCGCCGTTCGAACGGCTGGCGCTCGAACTCGGGAATACTGAGAACCTCGGACACTATCGGGGGATTACTCATTTTTTACCCTCGAACTTGCGCATGGTTACCTGCTGGATGAACACGCCCACCACGTTGACGACGAAGGTCAACAGCAACAGTACGATTGCCGCATACATCAGTGCCTGTACCTCCAACTTCCCGGCCTCCGGAAATTTGGAAGCGAGCAGCGAGGCCAACGTATCCGCCGGCGCAAACAGCGAAAGGCTGATCTGATTGCTATTGCCAATCAGCATTGCCAGCGCCATGGTTTCACCCAGCGCGCGGCCAAAACCCAGTATCAACGCTGCCATGATTCCGGAAGAGGCCGTGGGCAGCATGACTTTGGTAATGGCCTCCCAGCGCGTCGTCCCCAAGCCGAACGCAGCCTCTTTCACTTTGAATGGAATACGGCGAAACGCGTCCACGGAGATAGCTGCCACGGTTGGCAAAATCATGATGGCTAACACCAGAGCCGCCGGCGCCAGTCCGGGACCGCTGAGATCAGTGGCGAACAGCGGGATAAATCCGAAGTGTTCATGCAGCCAGGAAGCCGCGGGGCGCAGCATCGGAATCAATACATAAATACCCCACAGGCCGTATACCACCGACGGGATCGCAGCGAGCAACTCGATGATGGTGCGAAATACGGCAGCCACCTGGGGCTTCAAAAAATCCTGCGTGAGAAAGATTGCAATGCTGATACCGACCACTCCGCCCAGCAAAAGAGCCAGCAGCGAGCTGTATAAGG
>JBEVMI010000057.1:0-9176 GCA_040508685.1 Spongiibacteraceae bacterium | reverse complement strand
CCCGGCTCGTGCATGGTCACGCCCATCAATTGCTCGGCCTGCTCCATCGCAATCTTGTTGTGAGTGATGTAGATGAACTGCACATGTTCGGACATCTCCTTCACCATGCGCGCATAACGGCCGACGTTGACATCGTCGAGCGGCGCGTCGACCTCGTCCAACATGCAGAACGGGGCCGGGTTGAGGCGGAAGATCGAGAACACCAGCGCGATCGCCGTCAGCGCCTTCTCACCACCAGACAACAAATGAATCGTACTGTTTCGTTTGCCGGGTGGGCGCGCCATGATCGCGATGCCGGTGTCGAGCAAATCGTCGCCAGTCATTTCGAGATAGGCCGAGCCTCCGCCGAACACCCGCGGGAACAATTCGCCGAGGCCGGTATTGACCTGATCGAAGGTGTCCTTGAAGCGGTTGCGGGTTTCCTTGTCGATACGACGAATGGCATTTTCGAGCGTAGTCAGCGCCTCGACCAGATCGTTGTTCTGCGCATCCAGATAGTTCTTGCGCTCCGATTGCACTTTGTATTCGTCGATCGCGGCAAGGTTGATCGGTCCCAGTCGCGCGACCTTGCGGCCGACCGACTCCAGATTTTCGACCCACTCGCTTTCGGTGGCGCCTTCGGGCAGATTCGCAAGCACCTGTTCCAGATCGAACTGCGTTTCGATCAACTGCTCCTGCAGGGTGCGGCGGCGTACCGCAAGCTCCTGCGCGTCGAGACGCAGCTTCTCCAATTCCGAGCGCACTTCCTGCACGCGCTGTTCGACACGGTGCCGCGATTGTTCGGACTGGCGCAATTCATGTTCGACGGAATCCAGCGAGCGGCGTGCATTGCCCAATTCTTCTTCGACGGCGAGGCGTTTTTCGAGCAGCGCCTCCAATTCGATTTTCAGATCGGATACCGGCTCTTCCGACATCGCGATATTTTCTTTCAGCTGCGCTTGCTGTTCGAGCAATTGCTCGACCTGCTGCTGCGTGCGATCGATACCGGACAACGTCGAATCGAGCTGCGCACGCAACGCCTGCTCGCGCACCGCGAGCTGATGCGCAGAGTCTTTGTCATTGCGCGCCTGTACACGTGCCTGTTCCAGTTGCGTGCGATTCTGATCGCGCTCGCGCAACATATCCTCGCGCTGCGTCGAGTCGGTCTGCATGAGATCGATCGCGCTCTGCAACAGCATGCGCGCTTCGCCGAGGTTCTCCTGCTCGATGCGGAACTGCTCGCGACCTTCATCGATTTCCAGATTGAGACGGTCGCGGCGCACGGCAATCTGTTCGATACGCACCTGATGCGCGCTCAGCTCGGAGCGCAGCTCGCCGTGACGGCGATTGACCTGCTGCAGATTGCGCTGCTGTTCGTCGCGACGCTGTTCGGCCGAGCGCAGCTGTTCACGGTTCTGCGACAGCGCACCGTCGAGTTCTTCGACGCGCACTTCGGCCGCTTCGGTCGCCGTTACGAGTTCGGTCAATTCCTGCTGGCGCGCGAGTACACCGCTTTGCGCATCGTCGCCGCGCGACAAACGCAGCCAGTTCGGACCCAACCAGATACCGTCGCGGGTAATGATCGATTCGTGCGCGGCCAACTGTTCGCGCAGCGCAAACGCCGTAGACAAATCCTCGACGCAATAAATACCACTCAACAAGGCCGCGACTGCGACATCGCCGGAAACCTGATCCACGAGCTTTTCATGCGCGCTGGCATTGCCGGTGGCGACCGCATGACGATCCACCAACGTACCCTCTATTAAGGTGATACGACCCTTGCTCAAATCGGTGACGGCGGCAGCGATGTTTTGGATATCGTCGACACACACGGCCTGCAGTTGATCCCCCAACACGGTTTCGACGGCAGTCTGCCAACCGGATTTCACCTGCACGCGTTCGGCGAGACGCGCGCTGTCCGCCAGCCCCTGGCGTTTCAGCCAGTCATTGGCGGCACCGCTGTTTTGCCCCAGCGCAGCCTGTTGCAATGCTTCGAGGGATGCCCGGCGGCCGCGCATGCGTTGCAGATCACTGCGCAGCCGGTCGAGCTCGGCGCTGTCGCGTTGATTGCGTTCGCGACGGCTTTCGATATCGGCCAGCAGTTCGTCGATCGTGTGCTGCGCCGATTCCACTTCCAGCTCCAGCTCGGCGAGCTGTTCGTTGAGCACGGTGATTTCATCGTCGACCGGGCCGGTGCCGAGCTCGGCCTTTTCGGTTTCGAGGCGCGTGACGCGATCCTGAAAGCGGCGCAATGCCTGCTCCAGATGCTGAATGCGCGATTGCTGGACTTCGGCCTGTTGGCGCGGTTCGGCGGCGCGCTGGTTGAATTCGTCCCAGCGCAACTGCCATTCATTCATGGCCTGCTCGTATTCGGTCAGCGCCGCGCCACTCTCTTCGGCGCGGGCGTCGATAATCTCCAGCTCGGGCTCGATCGCCGCGAGTTCGGTGCGCCACTGTTCCTGTTTCGCGCTATCCGAGCGCAAATGTTCCTGCGCCTGCGCGAGATTGCGCTCGGCGCGGACCAGATCGTCGCGCAGCTGCCGCGCGCGTTCGGTTGAGTGGTGGATGGTTTGCTCGGCGCGCGCAATTTCGGCACCGAGCGCGTAATAACGGCCCTGCACTTCGTTGAAACGGTCATTAAGCTGGCTGTGATCGTCGCGGTGTTTTTCGATCGCTGCATCGAGCGCACGCTGCTCGGCGATCACCGCCTCAAGACGCACTTCGAGATCGCGGATCGCGCGCTCGCGCCCCTGCAACTGGTCATCCAGCTGTTTCCACTGCAGCGCCTGCAACTGCGCCTTGAGGATGCGTTCCTCTTTCTTCAATTCGGTATAACGTTCCGCGGCCTGTGCCTGGCGTTCCAGATGTTGCAACTGGCGCCCGAGCTCTTCGCGCAGATCGGTCAGGCGCTCCAGGTTTTCCTGGGTGCGGCGCATCCGGTTTTCGGTCTCGCGACGGCGTTCCTTGTATTTGGAGATGCCGGCTGCTTCTTCGATAAAAATCCGCAGTTCATCCGGCTTGGCTTCGATCAGCTTGGAGATCATGCCCTGTTCGATGATGGCGTAACTGCGCGGGCCCAAACCGGTGCCGAGGAAGATATCGGTGATGTCGCGGCGACGGCATTTCTGGCCATTCAGGAAATAATCGGACTGGCCGTCGCGGGTGACCTGGCGTTTGATCGAGATTTCGGCGAACGCAGCGTACTCGCCACCGAGACTGCCGTCGGCGTTGTCGAAAATCAGCTCGATACTGGCCTTGCCGACCGGCTTGCGGTTGACCGAGCCGTTGAAGATGACGTCGGTCATCGACTCCCCGCGCAGGTTCTTAGCCGAACTTTCGCCCATCACCCAGCGCACGGCATCGATGATGTTGGATTTGCCACAGCCATTGGGACCCACCACCGACGACATATTGGTGGAGAAATTGACCGTGGTCGGATCGACAAAGGATTTGAAGCCCGCAAGCTTGATGCTTTTCAAACGCATAGAGATCGATTCGCGAAAAATACTGTTACAAGATTTTGAGGTATCGGCGCTAACCAGCTGAAATTTTTATTCTTTCTTAGGCAAATGAAGCAGCCATCGAGGGACGCTGGCTACGGCCCGAAGGCGGCGTAGTGTATCGGGTTTGGCGGCTCGAAACTACGCGGCGCCTGCGCTTCGGCGGCGCGCGTCACAACCGCCGATCGATCGTGAGCGCCACCGGCAAGGTTTTATCGGCGAGGTCCAGCACTGCACTGTTGCCCTCCAGATCCCCCGGTTCGCCACGCACCTGGCCGGATGCCGTGATACGCGCGAACACCTGTACCTGTTTGAAACTCGATAGATTCATGCCCGCCGCCATCGCCATGCTGTCGTCGAGCGTGACGGACAACGGCAGCGTCGGGTTGTCGAAACGCGCCACCGCCAGCGGCAGCGGCGGGCCATTCACGGCGCGCGCAAATACAAACAGCGTGCCGCGCACCTGCGATGCCAACTCCGATGTAATCGTCACCGAAACAGCGAGTTTGGGTCCCGGCAGGCCCGCTTCACCCAATGCCGCCTCCGCTTGTTTGACTCCGCCCTGGATCAACGCGGCATTCGCCGAATCCGGCGGCAACAGCCGCAGCAGGCGCCGCCAGTGCAGCAACGTTTGCGCGTAATCCTTGGCCTGAAATGCAGCGACACCGAGCAGGCCCAGCGCGGTCGATTGATCGGGATTTAATGACAGTGCGCGCTGCGCAGCCTGCAATACCTCGGGCGTCATTTGCCGATTGGCGACGAGATACAGAGTCTGCGCATACTGCCCCGCAAGATCGGCGTCTTCAGGAAACTTTTCCAGCAACACGCGAAATTGTGCCAGCGCCTGCTGGGGTCGATCGAGCTGGATCAGCAATTGCGCCAGTGTAAAACGCCGACGCCCGTCATCGTCGTCGCGACTCGCGAGCCGCTTTTCGAGCAGCGTGACGAGCTCTTCCCATGCGGCGCGGTTATCGTTGCCGCTCGCAGCCAATTGCTGACTACTTTTTATCGACTGCTCGATCGACCAGTCCAGCCAGCCCCCGACGTGGCGATACAACAACACCGCAACAAGCGGCAACAACAACACCGCGACCCACAGCAAACGCTGCGCGTGGGGAGAGTTGTTTTCGACGTGGGTGGCAAGGCTTCCCACCTCTTGCAGCAGCCGTCGTTCCTGCTCGACTTTTAACGATTGGAACGTCGCTTCATCGATAACACCCGTGCGCCGTTCCCGCTCCAGCTCGTCGATGCGTACCCGCACAATGGCAATCGTCGCCACGCGACGATCATCGGCAGATCCCACAGCGACTGTCTTGCGGTCGCGCAGCCAGGGCAGCACCAAAAAACCGATCGCCAGCAGACACAAAAACGCCGCAGCCAATACAAATGTCACGCGCGTTTTCCTCGGGTCGCAGATTTGGGTGATTTATCCGTGGTTTCGCGCAGCAGATCGGCCAGCTGAGATTGTTCGGTCGCAGTGAGCGGCGCCAAATTTTCCGCACGCGCCCGCCGGTGCCGCCACACAATGGTGCCGATGACGGCAATACCGAAAGCGAGCAGGCCAACCGGCGCCAGCCACAACACCGCGGTGTGTTTATCGAAAGGGGGTTTGTACAAAATAAAATCGCCGTAACGGGTGACCATAAAATCGATGATCTGCTGGTCGCTCTGCCCTTCCTTCAATAACCGGCGCAGTTCCTTGCGCAGATCATTCGCGATCGGCGCATCGGAGCCGGCGAGATTTTGATTCTGGCACTTGGGACAGCGCAGATCGGCGACGAACTGGTGATAACGCACACGCTGGGAATCGGTGGCGAAATCGTCGGGGTCGATCGCCGCCAACGTCAGCGCAGACAGCATCAATACCGCTAGAAACAAGGCGAAACGTTGCAGCGCAACCATCAGACCGATCCCTCGCGCTGCAATTTCTCAATCATTGGCTGAATCGTTTCGCGCCAGATACGATCGTCGAGTGCGCCCTGATACCGCAGCCGCACCACACCCTTGGCGTCAACGACATAGGTTTCCGGCGCGCCGGTCACGCCGAGATCCAGACCCAACGTGCCCTGCTGATCGGTGATTACCCAGCGATAAGGATTGCCTTTTTCCTGTAACCATTTGCGCGCCTTGTCCGCATCATCCTTGTAATCGACGCCGAGAATGATGACGCCCTGCTCTGCAAATTTGTTGAGATGCGGATGTTCGTAATGACAGGTCGGACACCAGGTCGCCCAGATATTGACCAACAAAATATGCCCGACAACATCGGCTCGCCTGATGACGTTGTCGCCGACCAGATTAGGCAGCGCAAAATCCGGCAGCGGCTTGTCGATCAATGCCGACGGCATATTTTGCGGGTCGTATTCGCCGCGACTGATTTGTTTCTGCACGACAAAAAAGAACACTGCGAGCACCACAAAAACCAGCAGCGGTAAAAATAATTTCAGACGTTGCATGTTCTTCTCGGCAGACTCAGCGAATCACGGCAGCAGCGGTGGGCTCTTCAACTATGCGTTTGTGCGCGACGCGATAACGTTTATCGGCTGCCGCCAGGCCGCCGCCGAGCGCCATCAGAATGGCGCCCAACCAGATCCAGCGCACAAAGGGTTTGTAATGCAGGCGTATCGCCCACGCATTTTCACCATTGTCGCCACCAAGCGGTTCCCCCATTGCAATGTAGATATCGCGCATCAGGCCAGCATCGATCGCCGCCTCAGTCATCATCTGATCGCGGCGCGCCAGATACTGGCGTTTTTCCGGATGCAGTTCAGCGATGCGACGCGCGTTGCGAGTCACCCATAGGGTGCCGCGCTCGGCGACATAATTCGGGCCCTGAATCGTCTCCGTACCGGCAAACGTAAATTCATAACCCGCCAGCGTTTCGCTCTGCCCCACCGCCATCCGCACGTCGTGTTCGACGCTATAAACCGTGGTCAACCCCACACCGGTGACACTGACTGCAAAACCCAGATGCGCGACCACCATCGCGTAGTACGACAATTGCAGGCGCCGCAGTCCCGACCACCAGGGTGTCGCGAGACGCAGGCGATGCGCCAAGTCGCGCAAGGTCGCCAATACGATCCAGCCACTGAGCACTACCGTCAGCACCACACCGGCGTGAAATTGCCCGCCATAGGCAAAGGGGAATACCAGGCCGATAACCACGCTCGCGATCAATGCCGGCAGCACGCGACGTACGACCTCGACAGTGCGTGTGCTTTTCCAGCTCACGCTCGGGCCGACGCCCATAAATGCAATCGCCAGCGCCATCAGCGGTACGAACACGGCATTGAAATACGGCGGCCCGACCGAATATTTGCCGAAGCCGAGCGCATCCGCGATCAGCGGAAACAATGTGCCGCACAACACCGTGACCGCGGCGACCAGCATCAGCACATTGTTGATCAGCAAAAATATTTCGCGCGAAAAGCCGGAATAATCGGCGCGGCTGGCAACGGTCGGCGCGCGCAATGCGTATAACGTCAGCGAGGCGCCGATGACGATGCCGAGAAAACCGAGAATGAACAGACCACGCTCGGGATCTGCGGCGAAGGAGTGCACCGAGGTGAGTACGCCGGAACGCACCAGGAAGGTACCGAGCAGGCTCAGCGAAAACGCAAAGATCGCCAGCAGTACCGTCCAGCTTTTGAACAGGCCGCGTTTATCCGTGACGGCGAGCGAATGAATCAGTGCGGTGCCGACCAGCCAGGGCATGAATGATGCGTTTTCGACCGGGTCCCAAAACCACCAGCCGCCCCAGCCCAGCTCGTAGTAAGCCCACCAGCTGCCGAGCGCAATACCGACCGTGAGAAACAGCCATGCCACCACAGTCCACGGGCGCGACCAGCGCGCCCAGGTCACATCGAGTCGACCGCTCCACAGTGCCGCAATCGCAAACGCAAACGCCACCGAAAAGCCGACATACCCCATGTACAACATGGGCGGATGGATCACCATGCCGGGGTCTTGCAGCAACGGGTTGAGATCGGCGCCCTCGGTCGGCGCGTTGGGCAAATTGCGGGCAAATGGATTCGACGTCAGGATCATGAACAGCAGAAAGCCGACCGCGACAAACCCCATGACGGCCAGCACGCGCGCGACCATATCGAGCGGCAACTGGCGGCTGAATGCGGCCACGGCGGCGGTCCACGTCGCCAGGATCAACACCCATAACAGCAGCGACCCCTCATGGCCGCCCCAGGTCGCAGTGACCTTGTAGGCATCGGGCAATTTCGTGTTCGATTGCGCCGCGACAATCTGCACTGAAAAATCGTCGTGGACGAATACATAAACGAGCAGCGCAAACGCGATGGCGCTCATTACCAGCAGACCCGCTGCCAGCGAGCGGCTGCTGCGCATCAACAGGGGGTTGTGCGTAAACACGCCGATGGCCGGCAACAGCGTCAGCGCCATCGCCAGGCAGAGGGCAAGAATCAACGCAAACTGGCCGAGCTCCGGAATCATTGACTGTCCTGCTCATTTTTCAGCTGCGGGTCGTGTTTCAGCTGTGCAGTGTTGATGCCCGCCGCTGGCTTGAAGGCTGCCGGTTGGTCAACATTGTCGGCCGTACCGGCTTTGTCGAGCGCGTGTTGCACTTCGGGTGGCATGTAATTTTCGTCGTGTTTCGCCAGCACTTCGCTGGCCTGGAATGTGCCGTGCGCGTCGAGCACACCATTGGCGACGATACCCTGACCCTCGGCAAACAGATCCGGCAGGATACCGGTGTACACCACCGGCACATTGGCTTTGAAATCGGTGATTACGAAGTCGACGCGCAGGCTGCTGCTGTCGCGTTTGACGCTACCGTCCACCACCATGCCGCCAGCGCGAATTTTTTTGCCGACCGGTACCGAGCCACTCGCGATATCCGAGGGTGGATAGAACAGATTGATGTTTTCGCGCAGCGCGAAGCTCACCAGTCCAATCGCCGCTCCCGCGCCGATCACAATCAGCAGGACGATAAACAGACGTTGACGCCGGATGGGATGCATGACTGGCGGACTCTCTTAAAAACCGATCAAAAAAACTGGCCGAAAAAATAAATTTACTCAGGCAGCCGCGAAGGCGGTTGCGCACGCCGCCGCTCGATTTGTTGCTGTTGTGCAAAAAACTTGCGTTGCCGCGCGAGCGGCGCGCCGACGATACCGATCAATACGATCAATGCAATGGCGTACGCGCCCCACACGTAGGGGCCATGGCCACTCATTTCCCACAACGCGGCCAGACTTTCAAACTGCACGCTGGCCACCCCGCAAGCGGATCAGTTCCCGCACCCACGACGTCGTGCGCTCGCGTTCGAGAATCTCGGCGCGCATCTGTAAAAACAATGCCAGCGCATAAAAACAGTACATGCCGATAATGGCCATGATCAGCGGATATTTCATGCTGGGGTGGATACTGCTTTTGCCCATCAGTTTCAGCGTCGCCGGCTGATGGAGGCTGTACCACCACTCCACCGACCAGTAGATGATCGGAATATTTACCGCACCGACCAGCGCCAGCACGGCGCAGGCTTTGGCGGCGGACTGTTTGTTTTCGAAGGCTTCGTATAACGCGATGATGCCGAGATACAGAAAAAACAGCACCAGCACCGACGTGATGCGCGCGTCCCACACCCACCATGTACCCCAGGTCGGTTTACCCCAGATAGAACCGGTCACCAGCGCAATAAACGTCAGCGCGGCACCGATGGGGGCC
>JBEVMI010000011.1:0-10347 GCA_040508685.1 Spongiibacteraceae bacterium | reverse complement strand
GAATTACCGGCGATTATATTCGCCTACACACAGCGCCCCAGTCGCATACGGCCATAACCCCTTTAAAACAACGCACTCCCCGGCACACGGGGGAAAGGAATCACGTCGCGGATATTTTCCATGCCGGTAACGTAATTCAATAACCGCTCAAAGCCGAGACCAAACCCCGCGTGCGGCACCGTGCCGTAGCGGCGCAGGTCGCGGTACCACCACAGGTCGCCGCTGATCTCCATCTCCTGCATACGTGCATCGAGCCGGTCGAGCCGCTCCTCGCGTTGGCTGCCGCCGATAATTTCACCGATGCCGGGCGCGAGAATATCCATCGCCGCGACGGTTTTTCCGTCGTCGTTCTGGCGCATGTAAAACGCTTTGATGTCCTTCGGATAATTCATCACGATCACCGGAGCCTTGACATGCTGCTCGCACAGGTAACGTTCGTGCTCGGATTGCAGATCCAGCCCCCACTGCACCGGATATTCGAACGACTTCCCGCAGTTCTGCAAAATGGTGACCGCTTCGCTGTAATCCATGCGCACAAAATCCTGCGTCGCCACTTGTTGCAGGCGCGCGAGTACCGTCTTGTCGACGAACTCATTAAAAAATGCGAGATCCTCCGCACAACGATCGAGCACTGTGCGGAATAAATATTTCAGAAAATCTTCAGCCAACGCCGCGTCCGCGGCGAGGTCGGCGAAAGCAATCTCCGGCTCGACCATCCAGAACTCCGCGAGATGACGGCTGGTGTGCGAGTTTTCGGCGCGAAAGGTCGGGCCGAAGGTGTAGACCTTCGACAACGCCAGGCAGTACGCCTCGGCATTGAGCTGACCGGAAACGGTCAGAAAACTTTCGGCACCAAAAAAATCCTGTTCGAAATTGATTTTCCCCGCTGGGGTTTTCGGCAAATTATTCAGGTCGAGCGTGCTGACACGAAACATCTCGCCGGCGCCCTCGCAATCGCTGGCCGTGACAACCGGTGTATTGATCCACTGAAAACCGCGCTCAAAAAAATAATTGTGGATGGCATTGGCGAGCGTGGTGCGCACGCGTGTGATCGCGCCGAAGGTATTGGTGCGCGGGCGCAGGTGAGCAACAGTACGCAGATATTCGAAAGTGTGGCGTTTTTTCGCGATCGGATAGGTTTCGGGATCATCGACCCAGCCGACGACTTCAATGGCATCCGCCTGAATCTCCAGCGCCTGCCCCTTGCCTTCGGACGTCACCAGCGTGCCGGTCGCCATCACCGCACAGCCACTGGAAAGTTTGAGCACTTCGCTGTCGTAATTCACCAGCGTCGCCGGCACCACCGCCTGAATTGACGCAAAACAACTGCCGTCATTGATCGCGAGAAAGGAGATGCCAGCCTTGGAGTCGCGCCGCGAGCGCACCCAGCCGCGCACACTGATGACCTGGCCGGCACGATCGGCGGCAGCGAGGGCAGCGCGCACTGACAGCGTGGAAGAATCTGCGGAGGCAGCGGACATGAAACAACTCCTCAATCAACATGGATGCGTAAATGCGCAAATATGAACATGAGCGCCGGAATACTTTTTGGGTTGGCAGCGATTGGTGAGCAGCGATTATAGGGAACCTCGCCGCGATACCGCAGCTGTGTACATTACGCTGGTCACCGGGGCCGGCCTCCCGCCATAATCCCGCAGCAGCCATTCTTTATCATTGGCGCAAAATCGACACCCAGAGAATGTCGCCCATTACATGACTACCGCCGCCGCGCCCACGCCGCCCACCTTTACCGCGAGCACCAACGCTGCTGACTCCGGTATTGACGCCAGTACTACAACGCTGTGCCTGCAGGGCGCGTGGTTGAGCGGCGAGTCGCTGCCGTCGATGGATGAACTGCGCACAGCCGCCGACGCGGCGCGCGGAAAAAAACTGCTGCTGCGGGCTGACGCCAACCTGCAATGGGATTCACAGGCAATGACGCGACTGTTTTTACTGGCCCGTTATTGTGAGGAACACGGCGGTGCGCTGGACACCACCGCACTGCCCGAAGGCATGCAAAAACTGCTCGCCGTCGCCACCGCGGTCAAACCGCAAAACAATCCGCCGCCACACGCCCGCAGCGCGCTGGAAAAATTGCGGGATAGCTTGCATGGAGCCAAAACCGCGGCGCTGGAACTGGTCGAGTTTGTCGGCGCCGCCGGCATTGCCTTTACCCGCCTGCTGACCGGGCGCGCGCATACGCGGGTGCGCGATATTTTCTATTTCATCGAACAATGCGGCCCGCAGGCGCTCGGCATCGTCGGCCTGATCAGCGTGCTGGTGGGCATGATCCTCGCGTACCTCGGTTCGGTGCAGCTGCGTTTGTTCGGCGCCGAAGTGTACGTCGCCAATCTGGTGGCGATCGGCATGGTGCGAGAGATGGGCGCACTGATGACCGCGGTGATCATGGCCGGTCGCACCGGCGCGGCCTACGCGGCGCAACTCGGCGCCATGCAGGCCAATGAAGAGGTCGACGCCATTACCACACTCGGCCTGTCGCCGATGGAATACCTGGTGTTGCCGCGACTGCTGGCATTGATCGTGGTGATGCCACTGCTGTGCGTGTTCGCCAATGTGCTCGGCCTCGCCGGTGGCGCCATAGTGGCCGCGGGCATGGAGATCAATTTCACGCAATTTATCGCCCAGGCACGCGATGCAGTAACCGCCGGCGACATTTTCGCCGGACTATTCAAAAGCCTGGTATTCGGCGCACTGATCGCAACCGCCGGCTGTCAGGCGGGTCTGCGCAGCGGGCGCAGCTCCGCCGCAGTCGGGCAGGCGACGACACAGGCCGTGGTGAACGCAATTGTCTATCTCGTGGTCGCGGACGCGGCGTTGAATATTCTCTATGACAAACTCGGTATCTGATTCGCCCGCCCCGGCTACCGGAGCAAACGCAAACAACGACGCGCATATCGAAGTGCGCGGCCTAAACATGCAATACGGCGCGCGGTTGATTCAACACGACCTGAATTTTTCGATTCACCGCGGCGACGTATTCGTGATCATGGGCGGCAGCGGTTGCGGCAAAAGCACGCTGCTGAAACATATGATCGGACTCGAACGCCCTGCCGCCGGCGAAATCCTGATCAACGGCGAAAATTTTTTTACGGCGACGCCGGAGCGGCAATTGGCCATGCGCCGGCAGTGGGGCATCACCTATCAGAAGGGCGGTTTGTTCAGCGATCTGACACTGGCCGAAAATATCGCGGTACCGCTGCAGCAATATACCCAACTGAGTGCGGCCGAAATGCGCGATGTCATCGACTATAAACTCGCGCTGGTCGGCCTCGCCGGGTTTGAGGGTTTTTATCCGAATGAAATCAGCGGCGGCATGCAGAAACGCGCAGCATTGGCCCGAGCAATTGCACTCGATCCGGAACTGCTGTTTTTCGACGAACCTTCGGCCGGGCTCGACCCGCTCAGCTCGCAGCGCCTCGACGAGCTGATCGTGCAGATCCGCGAGAGCATGGGCGGCACCGTCGTCATCGTCACCCACGAACTGGCCAGTATTTTCAGTATCGCCACCAACTCGGTTTTTCTCGACGCGGAAACCAAAACCCAACTCGACTATGGCAATCCGCACGCGTTGCTGGCGCACAGCGAACACGACGTAGTGCGGCGTTTTCTCGCCCGCGGTTCAACGTCTGCCGCTGCAACGACTCTCTCCGTCACGACTCCCTGTGTCATGGACACCACCACCAGGAACCCAACATGAGCCGCTCTGCCAATCCCCTCGCTGTCGGCGCGTTTATTCTCGGCAGCCTGTTGCTGACATTTTTTCTGCTGCTGTTTTTCACCGGCAGCAGCTGGCTCAGCAGCCGCGAGAATTACGTATTGTTGTACGACACATCGATCAAGGGTTTGAACGTCGGCGCGCCGGTAACAATCAAGGGCGTAAAGATCGGTCAGGTTATCGATATCAAGGCCGGCATCTATGGCAACTCCATGGGCGTATTGAACACGGTGACGCTGGAAATCGATACCAAGACGCTGGAAGTTGCCGATGACTCCAAAACCCTCTCGATGGAAGCGCTGGTAGAGCGCGGCCTGCGTGCGCAATTGCGTCTGCAAAGCCTGCTGACCGGACTGCTGTATGTCGATGTCGACTTCCACCCCGATAAAATCGCGCAATACAAAAACGTGAAAACGCGCTACAAGCAGCTGCCGACTACACCGACCGATCTCGAACAATTGACGCGCGACCTCGAAGCCATCGATGTCAATAAACTCGGGCAGGATTTGCAGCAGATCGTCGGCGGCATCAATCAATTGGTGAATGACCCTTCGATCCAGCATCTCGCGCGTGATCTCGGCCAAACCGTGACAGCGATGCGAACCGCCGCCAACGACGTCAGCGTAGCGTCAAAAGATTTCAATGACCGGTTCAAACCGCTCGCGAGCAACGCCAACGATCTCGTGGTCACGCTCAACAACGATCTGCCGCAACTGGTGAAAAAACTGGACGGCACATTGATAGCGCTGGAGCAGGCGTCGCAATCGGTTAATCGCTCCGCGGCCAATACCGAATTTTTGACCTCGGACGACTCGCCATTGTTGTACCGCATCAACACTGCCGCCAACAGCATCGACTCAGCGGCAGACAAATTGCGCAACCTCAGCGAATTGCTCGAACGCGAACCGCAGGCTTTGATCTACGGTAAACAGGAGGAATAACTTATGCGGACCCGCTCTATTCTTTTTTGCCGAGCTTTAAAGATCGCTTTGCTCATTGCCGCTGCGGCCATGGTGACGGGTTGCGCCGGCAATTCCGGCAAAACCCAGTCGTTTTATCTGCTGACGGCGCGCGCCCAGGCAACTGCAGCAAGCACAAACACCAGCGTCGGTATCGGCCCCGTGCGCGTCGCGCCATTTCTGCAGCGCCCGCAAATGGTCACGCACGATGGCAGCGGTGATCTGCGCGTCGCCGACACATGGCGCTGGAGCGAACCGCTGGAGCAGGGCATTCAACGGGTATTGCTGCAGAACCTCACGGCGCTGACCGGCGCTGACACCCGCAATTTTCCGTGGACGCAGAACACCATTCCGCACTACGCCCTGCGTATTGATGTCATCGATCTCGACCGCGGCGCCGATGGCAATGCGTTACTGGAAGTGAGCTGGATTCTGGAGGATATCGCGCAGAACAAAATGCTGCTAAGTCGCCGCGACCGCTTGATCACCCCGGTTGCGCCAGGCGACAACCCGACGGCATTGGCGACGGCGTATAGCGAACTGTTCGCACAACTGGCGCAGCAGATGGCACAGGCGCTGCTGCTATTGCAGACGCCCGTGCATACGCAAACACCGAAGGCATCGCACTAAGGCATGTTCCGACCCAATTGCTGCACGCGGCTTATACCAGCAGCAACTTCGCTTCCTCGCGCGAAATCTCCTGAATCACCGGATTGACCCTGGTGCCGTTCGCCATCCCGAATATGGTGGCGAATGCGACATCTTTCGCATCGCGGCCGGTGCCGATACGCACCAGGCTGTCAACCGGCGCCAGCCCCGTGGCGTCGAACGGATACCACACGCCGCCGAGGTACGCTTCAAAAATGGCGTGAAAATCCGGCGGCGGTTCTTCAAAGCGCGAATAGCCCACCAGCAGCCGCGCCGGAATATTCAACGCGCGGCAAAATGAAATCCCGAGATGCGCAAAATCGCGGCAGACACCGGCGCGACTGACCAGCACATCGCGCGCCGTGGTCATTGAATTCGAACTGCCCACTTCGTAATCGATATGATCCCGGATCCACTCGGTAATCGCGCGCACACGCGCATACCCCGGCACCATGTTGCCGAACGCACGTTGTGCAGTGCGCTCCAGCAAATCCGATTCGCAGTAACGCGTCGCCATCAGATACTGCAATACATCTTCCGGCAAATCGGCGATCGTCAACTCCGGCGCATTGTCGTCCACCACCAGCGGTGCCAACTCGACAATGGCCCGATAACGGACATGCAGCGGGCCACTTTCGGACTGGTGCAACCGAAAATAGCGATTGCCACTACTGCGATCGGTAAACCGCCGGAGCTGGAGCCCCGGATCGATATCGAGACTTTCCTGCAGGATTATTTGCGCTTCTTCATCGCGCACCGCCTCGATATGAAAAATAAAATCGGTCGGTCCCTGCACGTCGTAATCGAGCTCGCAGTCGATCTGAAAAGTTTTCATCAAAATTTCTCGCAAAGACATCTACGTTACAACAGCGCCAGCAATGGCAAACAAAGGGTTCACCAGACATTACCGAGGTATAGGTAATCTGAAAATATAAAAGGTTCCCACTGCAGTGGGCGGTGCACGACAGTGATTAATCCCCCGGGTCGTTCACCCTCGCGGTTGTCGCCGCTTCTTCTGCCGCCTGCTCGTTTTTAATCAGCACCCAGTCTTTCAACACCGCAAAACCAACCGCCAGTAAAGTCGGTCCGATAAATACACCGAGCAGACCAAAACTCATCGCGCCACCCAATACGCCGAGCATGATCAACAGAAACGGCAGGTTGGTGCCTTTGCCGATCAATATCGGTTTGAGCACGTTGTCGGCCATGCCAACCACCAGCACACCCCACGCCACAATAAATCCGGCCCAGAACAATTCGCCGCCGTGATACAGCCACGCCGCCGCCGGTAGCCATAACAACGCGGGCCCGAACGGCACCACTGACAACAGCGCGGTGATCAAGCCGAGCACGATCGGCGCCGGCACCCCGGCGAGTGCGAAACCGATGCCGGCGAGCGCACCCTGCGCAACCGCGGTGCCGAGAATGCCGAAGACCACACTTTTTACCGTCTGCCCCGCGATCTGCTCCAGCTGTTGGCCGCGCGGCCCCGCGATCGGGCGCAGGCCGATCTTTAACCACAAGCGGGGGCGCGCGCCGCCGACGTAGAAAAAAAACACGAGCACACAACTCAGCAACCACACGCCCAGGCCCTGCCCCGCCGCCTTGCCGGCCAGCAGTAAATAACTGCTGGCGCGCAACAGTCCGGCCCTGACCTGCTCCAGCACCGCGGGATCGCCTTCGGCCAGTCCGATCCACCAGCCGCTGAGTTTTTCGCCGAGCCACGGCAGGCTGGAGATCCAGTCCGGCAACATCGGCAGGCCGGCTTCGATATCTTCGTTGAGGTTTTGCGTGATGTTGACCGCTTGCGCCGCAAACGCCGCCAGTGCCAGTGCCAGCGGCAGCACGATCGCGACGATCATGGCGCCGACCAGTAGCGTCGCCGCCAGCGTTTCGCGACCGCCGAGACGCGCACTCAGGCGCAGATATAAATTCCAGCTGGTGTAGGAAACGATCGCGGCCCACAACAATACCGTTGTGAAGGGCGCCAGGATCACCGCGCAGCCGCCCATCAACATGCCGACGGCGAGCAGGGCGCCAAGGTTTTCCCAGAGCTGGCTACGCGACGTCATCATGGCGCGGGCAATCCTCGATCGTTACTTGAAAGGATCAAACCGCACGCCGTGCCAGCCAGTCGCGCAGCGCCAGACCGGTAGCGCGCGGCCACGGCTGCACGTCCGCGTGGGGCAACAGTTTGTACGCGGACAACTCCTCATTGAGACGAATTTCACCGTAGCCGATGACGTGATAAACGATCATCAACTGGTTCTGTTCGAAGAACGAATAATTGCCGACATGAGAAATGATTTCACCGCGCAGACCGACCTCCTCAAACATTTCGCGCAGGGCCCCCTCTTCCGGCGATTCGCCGGCTTCGAGAAAGCCGGTGATCAATCCGTAAAAATCCATTGTCCAGCTGGCGTTTTTTGCCAGTAAAACCTTGCCGTCGTATTCGATGATGCAGGCGACCACCGGCGTCGGATTATTCCAGTGCACAAAACCGCAGGTGTTATCACTGCAGCAGAGGCGGAGTTTGCCGCCGAGCATAAATTCAGCCAGCTCGGCACGGCATTGCGGGCAGTAACGCATGTTAAAACCTCATCGACATCGTAAAACCTGTGGCGCACTTTAAAACGCGCCCACCCCACAGGAATGTGGCGCATCGCCGCATGTGCACAACATCGCCACCCGGCAGCGGAGTCATCCCGATTTCCTTTTTGCGGCTGTTATGTGATGGTAGGCAATGCTCGCGACCGGCTTACTGTACCCCAGTATTCCGGCCAAGTATTCCCGCCCAGCAGAATACTGGCGCAGCGCATCTGCGGCACCCTGCACGTGATGGCCGCTCATTCATTCGCGCCGACTCACTCACGAAAAGAAGGAGAACAACATGCATCGTGACCACCTCATCGCGCATCGCGGCTGGCAGCGGCAATTTCCCGAAAACACGCTGCCCGCCATTCAGGGGGCGCTCGATGCCGGCGCCCGTTATGTCGAAATCGACGTGCAGCTGACGACCGACGGCGTGCCGGTGCTGTTTCACGACCGCACGCTCAACCGCGTGTGCCGGCAGGGCGGACCGATTCATCATTACAGCGCTGCGCAGCTGCGCCAGTTTTCGGCCTACGAACCTAACCGTTTCGGCGAAAAATTTCTCGGCACCCCGATCGCAACGCTGGCCGATGTCGCCGTTGTGATCGACCGTCACGCCGATGCCCACCTGTTCCTGGAAGTGAAAGGTCTGGCCGTCCTCGAATGCGGCAATGCCGCGGTGTTAGATGCCATTGCACCGTATCTGGATCGGCTTGGCGCGCGCTGCACTGTCATCAGCTTCGCCCATGAATTTTTGAACTACGCGTGCAGTCGCGGTTACCAGCGGGTAGGCCCGGTGCTGAATCACTGGCAGGAGATCCATACGTCGCGGCTGCACGAACTGGAGCCGACCGTGGTGTTCTGTGACGTCGCCGAACTGCCCGCAAAAGACGATTTACGCGCGCAACCGTTTCCGCTGGCGGTTTACGAAGTCGATCAACCCGAACAGGTGCAGGTGCTGCTCGATCGCGGCGTGCGCTGGGTTGAAACTTTTGCCGTCGGCGAATTGCTGGGCACGGAACTGGCCTGATGACCGATGCGTCCGCGCAGGCACTGCCGGAACAGCAAACCTTCGATGTCGCGATCATCGGCGGCGGCATCCATGGCGCCGGCGTCGCGCAGGCCAGTGCTGCGGCAGGTTATCGCACGCTGCTGATCGAGCGCGGCGAATGGGCCGCGGCGACCTCGCGTTCATCCAGCAAGCTGATTCACGGCGGCCTGCGCTATCTCGAAAGCGCGCAATTCAATCTCGTCCGCCACAGTCTGCGCGAGCGCACGCTGCTGCTGCGCAACGCGCCGGAGCTGGTACGCGCGGTGCCGTTTTATATTCCGATCTACCGCCACACGCGCCGTCGTCCTTGGCAGATTCGCATCGGACTGACGTTATACGCGCTGCTCGCGGGCCTGCATCCGCTCGCGCGTTTCCGCCGCGTGCCGCAGTCCGAATGGGCAACGCTGCCGGGCTTGCGCCGCGAAGGCCTGCAAACCATTTTTCAATACTGGGATGCGCAGACCGACGACGCCGCGCTGACCCGCGCCGTGGTGCAATCGGCGGCCGCTCTCGGCGCGATCTGCCTGACCGGCTGCGAGTTGCAGCACAGCAAAGAAGGCGGCGGCCTGCACCGATTGCAGCTGCGCCGCGACGATCACAACTGGCAGTGCAGCGCACGCAGCCTGGTGAATGCCGCCGGCCCGTGGGTCAACGAAGTCGCAGCGCGCTGCGAAAATGGTGGCCCGTCGCGTGCGCTCAGCTGGGTTAAAGGTACGCATATCGTGCTGCCGACAGCGCCCCCACCCACAACGAAACACGGCATTTTTTATCTGGAAGCACCGCGCGATGGCCGCGCCATTTTTGTGATGCCGTGGCACGGGAAGACGCTGGTCGGCACCACCGAAGTCGAAATCGACAGCCCCGGTGCAGCGCCTACGGCAGATGAAATCGCCTATCTGCTCGAAACCCTTCAATTCTACTTTCCGCAGCATCCCGACACAGTGCTGGAGAGTTTTGCCGGTGTGCGGGTATTGCCTGCCGACAGCGCGTCGCCGTTCGGTCGCGCCCGCGAAAGCGTGCTGGCGCGCGGCGGTCATGCCGCCCCGATCGTCAGCATCTACGGCGGCAAACTCACCACCTGGCGCCACACCGCGGAGCAGGTGTTGGCCGCACTGCGCCCCGCCCTCGGTTATCGCCCACAACGCGCCGACACACGGCACCTGCCATTGCCGCCGATGGCCTGATCGATAAATTTTGTTTGCCGATTTGCGGTCGTCTTTCCTGATCACTACTTTTCAACAGGCATTTTTCACGATTTATCCAAATGACTTTTTGAATTCCGCACGGAGCATCACATGCAGGACCTGAAGGACCTCTCCCTCATCATCGATTCAAATGTGCCGTTGATCGCAATCGAAACC
>JBEVMI010000421.1:0-3694 GCA_040508685.1 Spongiibacteraceae bacterium | reverse complement strand
GTCGTCGACATTTCCAACCTGGCGCAATCCACGCCGAACATGTTCGTGAACAATGGCGCGACCAACCCGAATACGCCAATCGTTCAGATTCGTGGTCAGGTCGCCCTCGACTCAAATTTAATTAACCAAAACTGGCCCCGGTTCATCCGGGGCCAACCATTTTTAGCATAATCGGCACACGTGCCCATGTGTCACATTTTAGGTCTTTTGTGAGAGCGGAAGTGATGAGCAGAGATACCGCAGGGTTCACCATCCCGGCCCATGTTCCTCAGGAACTGGTTCGAGATTTTAACTTTGCTACATTTGACGGAGTCGCGACCGATCCGTATCAGGTGGTAGCCGACCTTCACAACGGCCCACGTATATTCTTCACGCCCAATGATTATGCGAAGCCCGAAGGTACTTGGGTGATCACGCGCGCGGATGACATGCGCGCCTTGCTGTCGGACACGGAGCGCTTTTCCAGCAAAGAACACGCGAATTTTTCGCGCCTCCTTGGCGAGACGTGGCCGCTGCTGCCTCTGGAAGTCGATCCGCCGAATCACCTCGCCTACCGAAAATTACTGAACCCGCTTTTTACGCCGCAGGCCATCGAGAAGCTCTCCGGTGATATCCGTGAACTTGCGGACGAGCTGATCGATGAGATGAAGCGCGGCAACGAAAGCGAATTCATGGCCAGCTTTGGACGCAAGCTGCCAGTCTCGATCTTCCTCAAGCTGATGGGGCTCCCGCTCGATCACATGTCTCAGTTCATGGAGTGGGTCGAGGGTCTGCTGCATTCCCACACTTTGGAAGTCATGGCGGGTGCGGCGCGGAACATTGTCGAATACTTGCAGGAAGCCATCGAAGATCGCGCGAAAAATCCGCGTGAGGACATCATCAGTTACGTGGTCAATGGCAAGGTCAACGATCGTGCGCTAACCGACGACGAGAAGATCGGCATCATCTTTCTCGCCTTCTCGGGCGGTCTCGACACAGTCGCTTCGTCGCTCGGCTTCATGCTGAAGTACCTTGCTGAAAATCCCGAGGCGCAGGCCAAGTTGCGCAGCAATCCCGCGCTGATCCCGTCGGCCATGGAGGAGCTGTATCGATACAGATCGGTCGTGGTGACAAAACGCCGTGCCACGCAAGATACGGAGTTTGCCGGCGTACTGATCAAAGCCGGCGATTGGGTCACCTGTCCGACGATGGCTGCGAATCTCGATCCGAATGAATTTCCGGAGCCCTTGAAGGTGGATTTCGAGCGCTCACCCAATCGCCATCTGGCTTTTGCATTCGGTGCGCATCGCTGCCTGGGGGTCAATTTGGCCCGACGGGAAACGGTCATAGCGCTCGAGGAGATTCTCAAACGGCTGCCGACTTTTGCGATTAAAGAAGGTGCGATGCCCAAGATGCATGGCGGTGGCGTATTTGGCGTCGACGAGCTGCACATGGTTTGGGGAGCTTGAGATACAGAATGAAGCGATGGTATTGCACGACGTGCGGCTTTATTTACGACGAGTCTTTAGGGCTGCCTGAATTTGGTATTGCACCGGGAACAGCTTTCGAAGACTTGCCGGATGACTGGCTATGTCCCGAATGTGGGTCGGATAAAAGTTATTTCGACCTGCTGGAAGACTGAAGAAGGGGCAAATATGCCCCCTTGCCGTTTCTGCTGTAACGCCCGGTCCCTATATTTCGAATTAGTTGCCTTGCTTCAAGAGCAATTTCTTTATCTCTTGGCGCCTGGGATGGTGTGAATTAAGCATAAACTGGACGACAAATAGCCCAATGAGTTATATGATTGACATCCGATCCCTTTTGCCTTCCCAGCCATACGTTGAGCGGCCGCTTTATCAATGAGACGTAAAGTTTATTCGACCGTAGTCGAGGTTATCGCCAAGGCGCTTCGTGCCGAGTCACTTGAGCATCGTGAAGGCGAGATGATCGGGTCGGAAGACGAACTCCTCGAAAAATACGGTGTGAGTCGGCCGACGTTCAAGCAGGCTGCCATTCTTGTGGCGCAGGAGCAGTTACTGACGATCCGGCGCGGCGTCGGCGGCGGTTATTTTGCGAGCAGGCCCCGACCGCAGGCCGTAGCGCACATCGCCGCCATTTATCTGCAAGCCAAAAACGCCGATATGGATGAGGTGTTCACCTCCATCATGCCGATCCGCGCCGAACTGGCCCGTCAGGCGGCCAAGTCAACGGATAAAGAAGCGCGCCGTGAGCTTGAGTTATTTTTGGAAAGCGATTCGCGGCAGAAATACAAAAAATTGGCCGCGAACATTTTTGATGTCGACGAGTACAAGATTTATCTAAAGTCCGAATTGGAGTTCGCCCGCCTGTTGAGCCTGCTCGCGAAAAGCAAAGTGCTGGCGCTCTTCCTTCATGTCCTCAATGACTTCTGCGCCCTGATGCCGAAAGGCGATGATTTGTATCGGCGTAAACCCGAGCGCGTCATTCAATACTGCGAGCTGCGACACCGGATCCTGCGTGCCATTTTGGATGGCGATCCGGAGGTTGCTGAGTTGTGCTCGAACCGGTCAGGTCAGGAGCTCACCCAGTGGTTGCATGAAGACAAGAAAGAGCAGGGCGAAGACTACATGCCCGGCACCAATTTTCTTTCGTAGCATCTCGATCGCAAGGTTTTCGCACTAGGGCGGTTTTCACCGCCCTTTCTCGTTTTACGCACCCAATTTCACGCCGTACAGTTTTTCCGCGTTCTTGTACAACACTTTCGCCTTCGTTTCATCCGAGTGGTTGCGAAGTATCGAGTCCGCATAGTCCCTCACCGACTTGTAGTCCGATGTGGGATGCGGGTACATGGATGTCGGGTGCGGGAAGTCCGTTTCGAAGAGCAAATTGTCGGCGCCAAAGTAATTGATGTAGGCATCGATGCAATTGTGATCTTCCAGATACAGTGTCATGTAAATCTGGTCCATGAACATTTCCTTGGGCGTGCGCTTGAATTGCGCCCGTTGGGCCGGGGCAAGCATTTCACGCCATTGGTGTTCCATGCACTGAATAACGAACGGCGCCCAACCGCATCCGCTTTCCACTGATACGAATCGCAATTTGGGATATTTTTCCAGCATGCCGGTCAGGATGAGATTCATGATGTCCTGCATGTTGCCCAGGAAATTGCTGATCGCCGTGAAGATGCAGATGGGGCCGTTCAGCGTGCCGTCTTCAAACCAGCCTCTTCTGTCGGGGTGCCAGAACTTTTCGATCTCGCCAACGAAAGAACCGGAGCCGATGTGGAAATTCACCGGAACATTCAGATCCTGGCATGTCTCCCAGAACCGATCCCATACCGGATCGAGCAGGCGCGGTTGCCCGAAATCCTGGGGTTTGCTCGACATGGCGATACCCGTCAGCCCGAGCTTGCGGATGCGCTCGACCTCGGCGACCGACTGTTCGATATTCCACAGTGGCAGCGCGGCCTGTCCTAGCAGGCGACCGTTACTTTCCCGCTGCAGATCCAGAAGTGCATCGTTGTAGGTCTGCACGTGCCATAGGCGCAGTGCCTCGTCATCGGGGAAAATATTCATCAGGGCCTGGCCGCCGAATCCGATGACATTCGGATAGACCACGTGCGCGGCGATGCCTTTTTCGTCCATGTACTTGATCGCTGCAGCGGCTTGGCTGGTGGCGGGCGACATATCCGCGTAGCGAGGCACGGTGAAATGATATAGGTGCTTGGACATGTCCT
>JBEVMI010000394.1:0-3684 GCA_040508685.1 Spongiibacteraceae bacterium | reverse complement strand
CAGCCACTGAGCTTGCTGTGGCACGATTTGTTGCGGTGCGCTTTGTTGCGATCCGGTCGGGCCGGCGGCGGAAGGTCGTTCGGTGTGCAAAGTCATCGCATACAACTCCCTGCGTGGCAGATCTGCCCAAGCTGTGATAGTGCTCGCAACAGCAGCGTCTTATTGTTATCGCTGCTTGCCGATCAAACAGTTAATCCATACTAGTGCAGTCGTTGATGAACATAAAAGCGAATCAAGGGGAAAAGCGGAATTGATAAAAACGTAATTGCAGAAATTGATTAAACGCAGCGGACTGATTTAATACAGAAGGGTGTCGAATTAAAATTTAAAAAGGGGGAAATATTAAATTTATTCCATGCGCAGTGCTTCGATGGGATCGAACAGCGATGCGCGCCACGCCGGCGCAATGCCAGCCAGCAAACCCACCAGCGTCGATAACAGCCACGACAAGACCAGATAAAAAGGCTGCAATGCAAACGGCAGCGCCGGCGCCAACCAGTTGACCGCCCCGATAATGAGCATGACCACACCCACGCCAACGGCACCGCCAATCGACGCCAATAAAATCGCTTCGCCGAGAAACAACTGCAGCAGCTGGCCACGCGTGGCGCCGAGCGCGCGCAACAAACCGATTTCCGCCATGCGCTCGCGCAGTGCAGTACTCATGATGGTGGTGACACCGACGCCACCGACCAGCAGCGAAATACCGCCGAGCCCACCGATCGCCAGTGTGATCAGCCGTAGAATACGGTCGAGACTTTTCAGCATGTCCTCCTGCGTGAACAGCGTGAAGTCCTCTTCGCCGTGCAACGCCATCAGCGTGCGTTTGATACGTGCGCCGGTTTCCGCGCCGGTGGTTTGTTCGGTAAAAATGACATCGATTTCGTTGACGCCCTCGCGGTTCATCAATTGCACCGCGCGACTCGCCGGAATGTAAACCAGCTCGTCGAGGTCGAAGCCGAGAAATTGTCCCTTGGGCTCGAACACCCCGATCACACGAAAACGCATGCCGCCGACCCGCAATGTCTGCCCGAGCGGATTGCGTGTGCCAAATAATTCGCGGCGCAATTTGCTGCCGAGCACGGCATACGGACGCGCCGCGCTGTCTTCGCCCTCCGGCAGAAAACGTCCCAGCGCGATCTTCATGCGCCACGCACGGGCGGCATCGGCACCGACCCCCTGCAATTCGGTATTGCGCTGACGGTCTTCGGATTCGACACGCACCGAACCGTAAACCACCGGCGTCACCGCTTCGACGTGCGGCAGCCGCCGCAATTGTTCGGCGTCGGTAAAAGTCAGCGGCCGCACTGTTTTCAACATGCCGGCCAGACCCTGCGTGGTGGTTTTACCGGCAGTGACGGCAATGATGCGCGTGCCGAACATCGAAAAATTATCGAGCAGATATAACCGCAATCCCTCGCCGACGGATGTCAGCAATGCCACCGCGGCAATGCCGATCGCGATACCGAGCGCAGTCAATGCACTGCGTCCGCGCTGCGCGAGCACGGCACGGCTGATCCATTGAAAACTATCGGCAGGTTTCATAATTTTTCTTCACGGCTTTTGCAATGCCTCTACCGGTTGCAAACGACTCGCGCGCCGCGCCGGCAGCCACGAAAATGCGAGCCCGGTCAGCACCGCGACCACACCGGCAATGACCACCGCCCACAGCGGCGCATGAAAGGGCACAGTGTCGAACGCGCTGCGCGCCGCAAAAATCACCAGCTCGCCCACCACGATACCGCTGATCGCACCCGACACCGTCAGCAGCAAGGCTTCCACCAAAAACAAACGCAGGATATCGCCGGCAGATGCACCCAATGCTTTCAGCAAACCGATTTCGCGCGTGCGCTGGCTCACGGCAATCAGCATGATGTTCATGATCAAAATGCCCGCGACCAACAGACTGATCGCGCCGATCGCAGTGACGCCGAGTGTCATCGCCATTAAAATATTGTCGAAGGTTTTCAGCATTGCCGCCGGATTCACCAGCGTCACATCGAGTTCGCCCTGATGCAGTTCGCGCATCACGATTTCGACGCTGTATTTGGTGGCGTCGATACCGTAACCGTCGCGCACCTTGAGCAATACGCGGAACAGACCGGAGACATTAAATATCCGCTGCGCCGCGGCGACGGGAATAATCGCCGAGTCGCTCATATCCATGCCGCCGGCATCGCCGCGGCCGCTGAGAATGCCGACCACACGAAACCGCGTATCGCCGACGCGCACGAATTCGCCGATGGCGACGCGATTGTCGAATAAGGCGCGTTTCAATTTTTCGCCGAGAATAATTTCGCCGCCACCGCGCCGAAAATCGCCGGCCGACAAGGTTCTGCCCTGCCCCAATTGCAAATGCTGAATCTCCAGAAACAGCGCAGTGGTGCCCATGATATTGACGTCGCGACTGCGCTCTTCATAAGCGACACGCGCACTGCCGACTACCAGCGGCGCCACTTCCTCGATGGCAGTCAACCGGCGTTTGAGCAGATACGCTTCGTCGAGCGTGATATCGCGCGATGCCGCACCCGTCACTGGCGGCATGCCGCCGGTGGTTTCCTTGCGTCCCGGAAACATCACCACCACATCCTTGCCAATCGCCGCGAATTCGCCGACCACATAACCGCGCGCGCCCTCACCCAGCGCGGTCAAAATTAAAACCGCGGCCACACCGAGCCCCATCGCCAGCAACATCATGCTGCTGCGAAAACGCGTGCGGAGCAGCGCGTCGGCGCTAAAGGCGAGCAGGTCAGGCAGACGCATCGGGCGCTGCCTGCGGATATTGCACAGAACTCTCGACGCCACGTTGCTGATCGCGATCGATACGGCCGTCGACCATATGAATACCGCGGTGCGCACGCACGCCGAGTGCGGGATCGTGCGTGACGACAATCAGCGTAATACCGCCGCGATGCAGCTCTTCGAGCAGATTGATGACGTCGGCGCCGGAGCGACTGTCGAGATTGCCGGTCGGCTCATCGGCGAGCAGCACACTCGGCTGCATCACGATTGCCCGCGCGATGGCGACACGCTGGCGCTGGCCGCCCGACAATTGCCCGGGCGCGTGATGGGCGCGATCCACCAGTCCCAAGCGCTGCATCACGTCGAGCGAACGTCGCCGCCGCTCCTTCGGCACGATGCCGGCCAGCGTCATCGGCAACTCGATATTTTCCTGCGCCGTCAGGCGCGGCACCAGGTGAAACGACTGAAACACGAAGCCGATACGCTCGCGTCGCAGCCGCGCCCGCGCCTCTTCGTTGAGCGTCGTCGTCTCGATGCCCTCGAAGTGATAACTGCCGACATCGGGACGATCGAGCAGGCCGAGCATATTCAGCAGCGTCGACTTACCCGACCCCGACGGACCCATCACCGATACGTATTCACCGGGCTGAATCGCGAACGACACACCATCGAGCGCCGCCACCACCTGGTCGCCGAGATAAAAGGTTTTTTGAAGCCCGGCAAACGCGATGACGGGCGTTCTCACGATTTCGGCCCGACTTGCTCATCGCGCGCGACGGCACTCGCATCTTCCGCGATACCGGGCTGGTCCGGACTTTTGACGATGCGTTCGCCCTCCTTCAAACCGCCGCTGACGACGGTCCAGCTCCAGTTGCCGACGCCGGTCTTGATTTCGCGGTTGTGCAGCTTGCCGTCCTCCAACACCCACACCTTATTACCCGA
>JBEVMI010000391.1:0-4357 GCA_040508685.1 Spongiibacteraceae bacterium | reverse complement strand
GCGGTTGCCGTCCAGATGCCGGTCTGAAAGTCATAGGTATAGTTGTTATCGGCAATATTACCAACGCCCTTGGTATTGTAGAGATGGATGAAGGGGTTGTTGACCATGCGGTATATTTTCCCTGAACCATCGTAGTCGTCCGAAGTGCCTGCGGCATAACTATCTTCGTCGAAGTAAAGAGTTCGTTTGGGAAGCACGTGTCGATACCCTGGCTTCAACGTTGCCTCGACAACCCATACTCGATGTAGTTCCCAACGTACACAATCTGGGTTCATGAAGTTTTTGGTAAGCAATTTTTGCTCGGAGCAGGTCTTGTAGTCCCAGAGTTCATAGTTATTGTAGTTAATGTACTTCTCCTGCTTGCCGACCAGCTTAAAGTCGTAACGGTCCTGCGCACCAGCGAATACCTGGACTTGATCCATGGTGGCTGCTCCGCCACTCACGGGGCTCGGTGTATCGTAGGCTAGGTCGGGGGCCAGTTTGACACGGCGCTGCCCGGGAATGTAGGCATAAACGCGACGTCCAACATTGACGCTGTCCAATGCGTCGAGAAGAATGTATTTTTCTCCTGCCTTGCGAGGAGGTTCCAGCGTGTCCCAGCGCAACTTCCAGTAGAGGGTCTGGGGACCGGCAGGCGCGGTTGCAGCCGGATCATAAAAAGCAAGCACCTGATGCGAGTCCTGTATTCCTTGCAGGACAGGCAAACCCGTAGCACTGACCATCTGAGAACTGTTCATCAAACGCCAGGCATGTAGGGTGTAACGGGCCACGTGATTCCATATGACTTCATTGCCGGTCTTGGGAATCGGAAAGGGAAAGCCGCCATAACAGCCTGAGAGAACCAATTGGTTCTGGATGGCCTTGCATGACGTTGCATTCTTCAAGGTGTTGTCTATGACAAACTTGGGATAGAAAGCTGTGCGATGAGTCGGAAAAATATCCATGCGGAAATTTGGGTACTTTTTAAACAACTCTGTTTCCGCGACCGTCATTTTGTCTGCGTATTGCGCCATGTTTTGCGCGGTAATCGAAAATAACGGTTTCTCCTTAAACGGCTGTGGAAGGCGTTTGGGTTCCTTGGGATCGAAATCTGCAGGAGCCTTGAGTCGCACTTCAGACCACGCAGGAATGCTGCCATCCTTGTTACCGGCTTTTTCCGCTCCCCATTGCGTCAACGTACCGCCAAGCTGTTTTGCCTCATCGGCGCTGACTGCCGCACCAACGGGATGGGTTATTGCCGTAGCAATAATTATGGGAACAAGGCGTGTTAACCATTTCATCGTAATCTCCTCCATTCGTTGTAGTTGGTTTGAATTTTCTGAACCCGCTGGGTGGTTGATGCAGCGACCCTGGCCGGATAACAACATATGCGGCGCACACGTTGTTTCGCAGCAGTTTCATTCTCCGCAAACCCTGGCAAAAAGTCGGGTTGGAAATTGAAACTTTTATCATTCACTTTCAAAATAAACGTATATATCGACGATTCGCACGCCGAATTGTCTCGCCACCAGCGGTCAGGCAGCAATATTAAGCAGGCGCAGCACTTACTGAAACGCTAGAAGTACTGGCTGTAGTGCGCGATGTAAGTCGCGAACTTTTCAGCAATGAGTTGCTTGCCCACACCGAAGTCCGCAAGGCCATAGCGATGAGATCCGAATTTGTGTTGTCTGTGCCCCTGTTCCCACTGAATTACTTTCTTACTGGCAGCAGAGGTGAAGGGGAGACCGATATCCGCGTAAATTCGTTCCAGCACGCGAGTCGAATCATCGATCAGTTCCGGATACCCCACATCGATAATGTTTAAACGTGGATCACGCTGGCGATTATGGATGTGCTGCTGAGCAAGCCAAGCTTGTCCCTCGGTCATCATCACACCAGCATTGGACGATACGTCAATATCGCTGTACAGCTTATGGAAATTGACAATCAGACTCGCGGAAGATGCGATAACCGCATCAGGATGCCGATGAGTGACGATCATGCGTGCATCTGGAAATACTTCGCGAATGATCGGCTCCGAGCCGAGAAAGGTGGGGTTTTTCAAGACCCATGATTTCACGTTTCCATCGGCGAACTGCCATTGTAAATATTGGATAACGCGCTTGATGTAGTGAAACTGCTGTCGTGAGTCCTGTCCGACATACCACTGCATGTAGCTTGGCACCTCGACGAAAGCGGGAAGATAAGCCGACAGAAAGCCTTGCTCCATGATTGGATTGGTTTCTTCAGGTTCGTCTACATCGAAGGCATGCACAGCCCTGATACCCGGGTTGGTTCGATCTATCCATTCGACGTAATTGCGCGTATCACTTATTCGCGCTTCGGTGCTTTCTGATCGATCGCCTGAAATCAGCGATGGATTGTGTGCCATCCATAGTGGTAGTGCTTGGAAATCGCCCGTAACAGACAATAGCTTCTGCATTTTGGTCGTGCCGCTACGCGGCAGGCCAAAGACGAAGATTGGGGCGATGATTTTTTCCTCGGCTATCTCCGGATGGGCGACGAAGTCGCGCTCCATGCGCAAACGATTGACCAGAATGCGTAGCAATCGATGTTCCATCGCCGTAGTACCGGTGGCGCTGAGATGCGATTCTGCATTTAATGAATTGACCAGAATGCGAAGCGGCTCATCTGCTTCGTGGTCTTCGATGTTGATCCCCGACAACTCGCGGGCCATGCGCTTTAGAACGGTAGAAGAAATCGGCATTAGCGCGACACCTCATTAAAATGGTCACTCATCGCATTTGATTCCATTCACGGAAACTGCTTTGCAGTAAAACAGAACAGGTCATTTTTTGTCGCCGCGGCGGCTAAGGTTTCCCAGCCTTCATCAAGCGAAGGCAATGCCACTTTGGAGGATTGGCCGCCATCAATGGTAAGTTCCGATCCAGTCACATAAGCCGATCTATCGGAGGTCAGATAGAGTGCGGCAAACGCCACATCTTCGGGTTTACCCAAGCGGTCGACGCAGACCAACTTGATGGTTTCCTCCATCAACTTCGGATGGCTCCAGGCCGTCGCCATTCTTTCGTTGCTGATGATAGTGCCGACCACAATTGTATTGACGCGTATACCTTGCTTGCCATAATCGGCCGCGATCTGGCGGGTCATGGCATTGATGCCGCCTTTGGCAGCAGTGTAGATAGACAGTCCGGGTGTGCCGCGCGTCGAGGCCAGCGAAGAAACGTTGATGATCGATCCGCTGCCGTTCGTGATCATGAGAGGCAGCGCATTCTTTATCGTGTAGAAGAAACCGGTCAGTCCGACGCGCAGGATGGATTCCCAGTCTTCGCTTGCCGTGTCGGCTATTGAGCGGTCGCGTCTTTCGTCGAGCATCTCGACAAGCGGTGCATGGTTGTTGACCAGAATGTCGAGCTTGCCGAAAGTCTGTACCGTGAAACGGAACAGAGCCTCAACCTCGACTTCGTTCGACATGTCGGCTGCAAAGAAGGCAGCCTTGCCACCTGCGTTCTGGATGTCCTTGACAACCGCGTTGCCGCGCTCGACCGAACGGCCGGTAACGACGACCTTGGCGCCCTCGCGGGCGAAAATTTTGGCGGTAGCAGTGCCGATACCGCTGGTCGAGCCGGTGACAATCGCCACTTTGTCCAATAATTCCATAGCTGTTTCTCCTCGAATTTAAGTGTTTCTGGTTCTACATTGCCGCGGCACTCGAGGCGTTATCTACCACCAGATTGATACCCGAGATAAAGCTTGAACGTTCCGAAGCAAGAAATATTGCAGGACCGGCGAGGTCGCTTGGTACGCCGACGACGCCCTGAATTTGCGTCACCACGGCCGCGAGATCGCCACCCATGGCCGGACCGATCAGCGCCTCCGTCTCTGGCCACATTGGTCCACGGAAGAAACCGGGGCTGATCACGTTTACGCGTACGCCAGCGGCACGGTATTCGAGAGCTGCTGCACGGCACATATTGAGCAGCCCCGCCTTGGAGGCGCAGTAGGGCGAGGCACTCGCCATGCCGCCCATTGCATCGATGGAGGCGATGGCGATCACCGAGCCGCCACCGCTGGCGGCGATGGCATTGGCGGCGTAACGCACGCACATTGCGGTGCCGTCGAGATTGATCGAGGTAATCGCACGCCAATCTTGCAGCGTGGTGTCGGCCAGCTTGATGACGCTGAAGGCGCCCGCGTTGGCGACCATCACGTCGAGCCGACCATAGGTCGTCACAGCGAAATCGACAAGCCGTCTCACCGCATCTTCGTCGCGGATGTCGCAGGGAAAACCGACGGCACCAGGCGTTTGCTTTTCACCTACCGCCACGAGTTGCTCGTCGCGATCCGAGACCACGACCTTGGCACCATGGGCGAGAAAGGCCAGCGCGATCTCGTG
>JBEVMI010000253.1:0-3685 GCA_040508685.1 Spongiibacteraceae bacterium | reverse complement strand
CTTTTTCACCATTTACTTTCGCGCGCGGCGCATCGGTCGCTGCTTTTGTTTCGCCCAAATCGTACAGGCGCGCCATCGCCAGTCGGGTCTTGCCGAGATAGACCTGCAGGCGCAGGCGCTGCTGCTGCATTTCTTCCAGCGACAACTGCCGCAGCGTGATTTCACCGTTGCCCTGCGCGCCGCGAATATTTTTCAGCAGCGCTTCCAGACGTGCGACCAGCGCATGAATATGTTCACCCCGCTCCGGCTGCCGCGCCCTGTCGACCAGCGTCGCCAGCCGTTGCTGATTGCGCTCGCTTTGCGCCAGCTCGGTGTCGAGGTCGCGCAACGCCTTGGTGGCCGTCCAGCGCCGCGCCGTGAAATCATCCTGTACCTGCCACGCCAGCGCGCCGCGCAGACGCCGGTACTTTTCGGCTTCGACATCGACGTTTTTGCCGGCGGCGCGCAGCGTTTCAATATTAAGACGCACACGCTCCAGACGTTTTGCCGCAGCGATTTCTTCGGTAGTCATCAACGGCGCGCTGTCGCCGCGCGCGACCGCATCCTGCAATTGTGTATTCGCCGCGTTGCGTTGCGCGATCAGCTCGTCATAGTGTTTCAACAATGCCTGATCGGGACGATCCTTCAGCAATTGCTGGCGGCGCTGATGTTGCAGCGACTGTGCGGTGTATAACGCGTCGAGTCGATCGATCCAGTCACCGAGATAGGTTTCGAGCAACCGCAGGTCGCGCATGTCCTTGATGATTTCCTGGATGTCGTTGCGCGCGAGCAAATGTTCGAGATATGGCACCTGCGGCTGCAGCGGTAATTCCGCATTGCGCGACTGCCACTCTCGCGATGTGGCTTTGTTATCGCTGGTGTCGATCCACAAACCGAGCAGCGATGCCGTCTGCAGCGTTTTTTCGGCGGCTTCGACGCGCTGCATTTCCTGCATCAGCACCTGTTCGGCGCGCGTATATTCTTCGAGGGCCTGCGCCGGCGCTTGCAGTTGCTCATAGGCATAGGGCACCGCGAGCAAACCTTCCTGCACCGCCGGCAGCAACGCCGAACGTTGCGTCAGTGTCTGCCACGGACCCAGTGCTGCGGCAAAATCCTTGCGCTGCGCGTGTGCCCAGCCATAACCCAGCAACGCCTTGTCGGACAGCGGGCTGTTCAACCGCACCTTGCTGAGTACGCCGAGCGCACGTTCGCTGTCGTTGGCATTGAGATAGTTGTAGCCGGCGGCGGTAAATGCGCGATCGCGCAACGCCTTGTGTTCGGGTTGGGTCAGCGGCAATAACGCCAGCCGATCCAGCGTCGCCGCAGCGCTGGCGGTATCGCCGGCCGCGGCCTGCACCACGCCGAGGTTGTAGAGCAGATACGGCAGCCACGGATTATTTTGTGTCTTTTCAGTAACGACAATGCCACTGGTATCGCCGCTTTTAAGCGCGCCACTTTTTAAAGAAATAAGCGTGCGCAAATAATCGCGCTCATCGCCGAGTGCCGACGGCAATTGATCGCCACTGCGACTCAACATATCCGCCGCTGAAACATAATCGCCGCGCTGATAAAAACTTTTGCCGAGATAAAACCAGGCGCGATCGCGCACATCGGCTTTGGGGTGTTGGGCGAGAAGCTGATTGAAAATGGCGCGCGACTGATCGTCCATGCCATACGAAAGACTGATGCCACCGCGCAGCAACGACGCAAATTCAGCGTGGTGCGGCATATCCTGTTTTTGTTCGCCGAGCATCAGTTCCGTCAGCGCCTGAAAATAATCGTCCTGGAAAAAATCGTAGAGCACGACGCCGTAACGCAGATCCTGCACGGTGCGCGGCATCAGTGCGGCATCGTCGTCAGCGCTGCAAACAGCGGCACCGGCGCAGCCGATCATGCATGCCAGCAACCGGCAAGAGAATATCCTGGCGGTGGATTTCAACATCGAAGCAGTCCGGCTCACTGCCACTCTTTAACCTGAAATTCAGGCTCGTAATTGGCAGTGGCATCGACAATTTTCAGTTCGATGTATTTGGGCTGATCGTTCTTTTCGAATTTGACGGTGGCACCGCGGCGATAATCGCGCGCCTGCGGACCACGGCCGGTAAAAACCGCGACCAGTTCGTGCGCGCCACCCTTGACGTTGCCGACGTACAGACGCTGCACGCCACCGCGCTGCAACGCATCGACCTGACGATCGGTGTACAGATAATTGGCGACGATCTTGTCGTCGATTTTGATCTGCACGGCATCGAGATCGAAAAACTGACCGACTTCGAGCGAGACGAATACGGCGAGTTGGGTATTGGCAGGGAACAGCAGATCCTCTTCGAGGGCGAACAGATCGCGGTTGAGTTCAACCGCCTGCTTCTTGATGTCCTGCACCTGTTGATTCAGCGCCTTCTGGGCGGCGGGGGTTGCCGCTGGCGCAGCTGTTGATGCACTTACTGATGGCGCTGCCGGCTCCGCCGCGCGACTCAGACTCGCGCCAACCAGCAATACCAGCGCCACTACCGACATCAAACCCAGGCCACAACGACCGCTGCCGGAATTGCGTGGGTGCCACATACTTTCGCTCCTGAAAGGCGTGCTGTATTCGGTGAGTGGGACACAGTGAGATGTACTCAATGCGTTCTATTCGATGAAAACAACACGAAATGAAAAATTGCCGGAAAATGGCGAGGCAGAGGAAGGATAGATCAATTGGCCTAAAGCGCGAGACGTAAACAGGGCGCGGTTTTGCGCCCTCGATCACAGCGATTTCAAACAATTGCGTCAGTGGATTGGCTCGACCGCTCAGTTGATTGGCTCGATTGCTCAGTTGATTGGATTGAACGCAATGTAACGCGACCAGTTGGCACTGCCGCCAAGAATCGACGTCGCCGGCTTGTTCAACGCCTGCGCCAGCACCGTGTCGAGCGGCGCCGAGAGATTGTTGTGCAGGCTGAGATAATTCAGCACCACCATGTCGACCAGCTGAATCACGCTGTTTGCCGCCGGATTGGACGTCGTATCGACCGTACCATCCATCTTGAACCAGCCAATTTGCGGACCGGCGCCGGCGGTAACCGGCAGCGCCGAGGTGGCGCGACCGGCCGGCCGATAGACCAGGAAAAACGCACTGCCGGTGCCCTGGTTGTCACTGGTCCAGACTCCCTTGCCGGTCGAATCCAGCATGCCGCTGCTGGACACCGAACCATCGCTGAACACATAAATCATCACCGGCACTTGCAGCCGATGCGCGTATTCGATGCAGGCGCCGATACAGCGGCCGGCGCGTTGGTCGCGCATCTCGCCGGTGGTGCGGTCGCCGGTGTGATAGTCGTAACCCCCCATCGTGATGGTGCCGGCGGCGGCGTAGTGTTTCTGCGAATTATCGGTGCCGATAACCAGCTTCATTACCGATGCGGTCTTCAGATACTCGCCGTTGCTGTTGAGGCCATCGGTGAAAATCGGCGTAAACGTCGTCGCGCCGCCGGCGCCGCCGACAATGACCGGATCGAGGGTCGGATCGGGCGAAGAAGCGCCGAATTTATCCGTGCTGTCGACACTTTTTAGAATTTCGCATTTGGCGGCGGTGCGTGCGTTTACATCCACCGAATAATGCGCGCCGGCGGCATCGATACCGGTGTCGCTGATCCGTTTCATCGACTCCATCGCAGCGACGGTATCGGCGTTGCCGAGCGGCGGCGTGTAAGAGCTGGACGTA
>JBEVMI010000236.1:0-5816 GCA_040508685.1 Spongiibacteraceae bacterium | reverse complement strand
AGCGCCATGGTGGATTTGGTCAGTTTTCTGCAATACATCGCTGAGCCGACGCAACAACATCGCAAACATATCGGTGTTTTCGTGCTGATGTTCCTGGCGTTGTTGTTTGTATTTGCCTGGCTGCTTAATCGCGAATACTGGAAAGACATTCACTAAGTTTTTTCGCGCGCTGTCAAACGGGCGATACCCCAAGGGTGTCGCCCGTTTGTTATTTGGGCGCTACAAATCTGGGTTGGCGCGCAGTTATTGTTATCGCACTGGGCTTGCCTGATGCGGCGAGCAGGTAGCAGGAGAACATCATGTCCATGACTTCAAGTCGCCCCTATTTGGCACGAGCTATTTACGAGTGGATTCTCGACAATCGCCTAACACCCTATGCGCTGGTCGATGCGACCTTGCCCGGCGTGCAGGTGCCGACCAGCTTCGTCAAGGATGGGCGTATCGTGCTGAATATCGCGCCGAGTGCTACTTCGGGGTTGTTGATTTCTGATCGAGAGCTGATGTGTAGCGCACGCTTCGGTGGTGTGCCGATGGAGTTGCACGTCCCGATGTCGGCACTGCTGGGTGTGTACGCGCGAGAAAATGGTCGCGGCATGATGTTTGAGGCGGAGCCGGATTCGAATCCGGCTCCGGACCCCGCTCCGGGCGATGGTGCCGGCAAGAGCGCCCGTCCGACACTCAAGGTTGTCAAATAGATTTAAACGGGGGGATTCTGGCGGGCCCGCAATAATCAGCGCAAGAAAAAGCCCGCCGAAGCGGGCTTTTTGTTTTTCCCCCAAACTGCGGGGTATCTCGGGCGTTGAGATTAGTTGGCGCGGGAGACGATTCGGCGCATGAACACGACGCCGATCAAGCCGGCTGCCAGCAAGGCCAGGCGCGTCGGCTCGGGGGTGCCGGGATACCGTTTAGCTTGGACTTCGGTAGCCTGCACGCTGGAAAGGCCTTCCGTAGCATGCTGGCTCTGTGCGGTTGTCGGCGCTTCGTAGTGTTTGGTGCTGGCAGCGTCGCTCCAGGCGGCGGCAGGGGCAAACATCAGAACAGCGGTGGTCATAAGAATAGCGTGCAGCGATTTCATATTAAGCTCCATGAGTACGGCGTCCTTGGCTTTTGCTTTTGGTCTACCGAGGTAAACCTTATTCGCAGGACGGTGTGTAACAGCCATCGTTGCGCCGTTAAAGCAAGTACTGGGCCTTATACGAAAATTTATTTAAAAACAATAAGTTAAGGTATATTTTTTGGGGGGCGCCGGCGCCCTGTGTAAAGGTATCCGACGTCGTGTCTGGCGCATTTTTAACCGATTAAGGGGGCAAGGAAGCGGCCGGTGTGCGATGCACGGTTGCGGGCCACGGTTTCTGGCGTACCCGTGGCGATGATACGGCCGCCACCACTGCCGCCTTCCGGGCCCAAATCGACAATCCAGTCTGCCGTTTTGATGACATCCAGATTGTGCTCGATCACCACGATGGTGTTGCCGTGGTCCCGCAAACGCTGCAAAACATGGAGAAGTTGTTGAATATCATGGAAGTGCAGGCCAGTGGTTGGTTCGTCGAGAATGTAGAGAGTCTGTCCGGTATCGCGTTTGGAAAGTTCGCGCGACAGTTTCACGCGCTGCGCCTCACCACCAGACAAAGTGGTCGCGGCCTGGCCAAGCTTGATGTAAGAAAGACCGACATCGATCAATGTCTGTAATTTCTTGTGAACCGCAGGCACGTTCTCGAAAAACTGGCACGCGTCCTCCACGGTCATGTCCAGCACTTCGGAAATGTTCTTGCCTTTATATTTAATCTCCAGGGTTTCGCGGTTGTAACGTTTGCCTTTGCAGACATCGCAGGGCACGTAGATGTCGGGCAGGAAGTGCATTTCTACCTTGGTCACGCCGTCGCCTTCGCAGGCCTCGCAGCGTCCGCCTTTGACATTAAAACTGAAGCGGCCGGCCTTGTAACCACGCGAGCGCGCCTCCTGCGTACCGGCAAACAATTCGCGCACCGGTGTAAAAATTCCGGTGTAGGTCGCAGGGTTGGAGCGGGGCGTGCGGCCGATCGGGCTTTGATCGATGTCGATACATTTGTCGATATGTCCGAGCCCGGTAATCGACTCGTACGGAGCGGCCTGGATGGTGCTGGCGCCATTGAGTTCGGTTGCCGCGATCGGGAACAGTGTGTTGTTGATCAGCGTCGATTTGCCGGAGCCGGATACCCCGGTGACGCAGGTCATCAAGCCCAGCGGCAACTCGAGCGTCACCTGTTGCAGGTTGTTGCCGGTTGCGCCGGTCAGCGTCAGCATCTTTTTGGGATCGGGCTTGGTGCGCTGTTTCGGTACAGGGATCGACTTTTTGCCGGAAATATATTGCCCGGTCAGCGATTTTGGATTGTCGAGAATATTTTGCAGCGTGCCGGATGCGACGACGGTGCCGCCATGCACGCCGGCACCGGGGCCGATATCGATGACGAAATCCGCGCTGCGAATCGCATCCTCATCGTGTTCCACCACGATCACAGTGTTGCCGAGGTCGCGCAAATGCACGAGAGTTTTCAGCAGGCGTTCATTGTCGCGCTGATGCAGGCCGATCGACGGTTCGTCGAGGATGTACATCACGCCGACCAAGCCGGCACCGATCTGGCTGGCCAGTCGGATGCGCTGCGCTTCGCCGCCGGACAGCGTATCGGCCGAGCGATCCAGCGTCAGATAATTCAAGCCGACGTCGACCAGAAATTGCAGACGCTCGCGAATTTCCTTGAGGATTTTATCGGCAATCTTTCCCTGCCGGCCTTTGAGTTTTAGCGTCGCAAAATAGTGCAGTGCTTCGCCGACCGGCAGGGCCGTTGCGGTAGGCAGGTTGCGATCCTTGATAAATACATGACGTGCTTCGAGACGCAAGCGCGTGCCACCGCAATCGGGGCAGCTCTGCGTACTCAAATATTTCGATAGTTCTTCGCGCACCATTTGCGATTCGGTGTCGCGATAGCGGCGCTCGAAATTGGTGATGACGCCCTCGAATTTATGCGTGCGCTGATACACGTCGCCGCGATCGTTGATGTAGCTGAACTGAATTTCGTCACTGCCGCTGCCGAATAAAACCGTTTTCTGGTTCTTGCGGCTGAGTTTGGCGAAGGGCGTATCGATATCGAAATCGTAATGGTCGGCCAGCGAGGTCAGCATGTGGTAGTAGTACACACTGCGCCGATCCCAGCCACGAATCGCACCTTCGGCAAGGCTTAACTTGGTATCGGTAACGATGCGGCTTTCATCGAAAAATTGTTTGACGCCGAGACCGTCGCAGGTGGGGCAGGCGCCGGCCGGATTGTTGAATGAAAATAACCTCGGCTCCAATTCGCTGATGCTGTAGCCGCACTGCGGGCAGGCGAATTGCGAGGAGAAAATCAGTTCGTCGCGTTTTTCATCCATGAAGCCGATCATCGCGAGGCCGCCACTCAATTCCAGCGCTGTCTCGAACGATTCGGCCAGCCGCAATTGCAGATCGGCGCGCACCTTGAAACGATCGACCACGACTTCGATGGTGTGTTTTTTATTTTTTTCGAGCTTCGGCACATCGTCGAGTTCGGTGACGATGCCGTTGATGCGCGCCCGCACGAAACCCTGGCTGCGCAGCTGTTCGAAAATGTGCAGATGTTCGCCTTTGCGCTCGCGCACCATCGGCGCCAGCAACATCAGGCGCGAGCCTTCCGGCAATTCGAGCACGCTGTCGACCATCTGGCTGACGGTCTGCGCCGCGAGTGGAATATCGTGATCGGGGCAGCGGGGTTCGCCGGCGCGTGCAAACAGCAGGCGCAGGTAGTCGTAAATTTCAGTGATGGTGCCGACGGTCGAGCGTGGATTGTGCGAAGTCGATTTTTGTTCGATCGAGATTGCGGGCGACAGCCCTTCGATATGGTCGACATCGGGTTTTTCCATCATCGACAGGAATTGACGCGCATAGGTCGACAGCGATTCGACATACCGCCGCTGGCCTTCCGCATAGAGGGTGTCGAATGCCAGCGATGACTTGCCAGAACCGGAAAGCCCGGTGATTACCACCAGTTTGTCGCGCGGAATTTCGAGGTCGATATTTTTGAGATTGTGGGTGCGGGCACCCCGGATAACGATGTGTTCCATACTGCGACTGCCACCTGTTCCGATTGTCGGAGGGGGATACGAAACCGGCGAGTATACGGCCCACATTCTCTGTCACCAATCGCGCAGTGAGGTTCCGGCCTTTCCTTTCAGCGGGTATAGTGACGCCCTTTCGTATTCACCATCGTTCACTAAATAAAAGCAGGCCTGTTTACCGGGGCGGGTCTGTCTATCGGGGAGAATTCCATGGCGCGCGGAGTCAACAAGGTAATTTTGATCGGCAATTGTGGCGGTGATCCGGAGACGCGTTACCTGCCCTCGGGCGGCGCCGTCACCAACATCACCGTGGCGACCTCGGAGACCTGGAAGGACAAGACCACCGGCGCGCCGCAGGACCGCACCGAATGGCACCGCGTTGTGTTCTTCAACAAACTCGGCGAGATCGCCGGCGAATATCTGCGCAAGGGTTCGAAAGTATTTATCGAAGGCAGCCTGCGTACGCGCAAATGGCAGGGGCAGGACGGGCAGGATCGTTACACCACCGAGATCGTCGCCAGCGATATGCAGATGCTCGACAGCCGCGGTCAGGGGCAGGGCGGCGGCCAGGAAGCCGGTAGTAGTGGTTACGAGCAGGCTCCGCAGCGCGCTGCAGCTCCTGGCCGCCAACCTTCGCGCCCGAGCAATAATCAGGCACCCTCCAATTCCGCGCCACCGCCGCCGGCCGGCAATTTTGACGATTTCGACGACGATATCCCGTTCTAATCCCGAGTGAAGTCATGAGCAACACACAGGAAGGTTCTGCGCAGGCGGTCGGTGTCGCGATTCTCACCGTGTCGGATTCGCGTGGCGAAGAAAACGATACCTCCGGCTATTACCTGCGCGATGCGGCGCTGGCGGCGGGTCATAAAATTGTCGATAAATGTATCGTCAAGGATGATATTTATGCGATTCGTGCCGTCGTATCGGCGTGGATTGCCAGTGTTGAGGTGCAAGCCATTCTGATCACCGGCGGCACGGGGTTCAGTGGGCGCGACTCCACCCCGGAAGCCGTCTCGGTGTTGTTCGATAAAACCATCGAAGGTTTCGGCGAGGTTTTTCGCTGGTTGTCCTACGACGAAATCGGCACATCGACCGTGCAGTCGCGCGCGCTCGGCGGCCTCGCCAACAATACGGTGATTTTCTGCCTGCCCGGGTCGACCAATGCCTGCCGTACCGGCTGGGAAAAAATCATCCGCTCCCAGCTCGACAGTACCTACCGCCCGTGCAATTTCGTCGGTGTCCTGAACACGCGTATCACTACGGGCCAGTGACATGGCGTTGATGGCGGTCGAAGAAGCGCTGTCGGTTCTGCTTGCCGATGCCGGTCAACCACAGGCCACGGAAACGGTTGCAATCGACAGTGCGTTCGGTCGCGTTATCGCTGCTGCCGTTCACTCCTCAATCGATGTTCCCCCCGCCGCCAACAGCGCGATGGATGGTTACGCCGTGCGCGCTGCCGAGATGGCGGCCGGTGTGATCCTGCCGGTCTCTCAGCGGATTCCTGCCGGCAGCGTCGGCGCGTCACTGTTACCGGGTACCGCGGCGCGGGTTTTTACCGGCGCGGAGTTGCCACCGGGCGCCGATACGGTGGTGATGCAGGAGGACTGCCGGCCCGTCGAGGGGGGCGTGATGATCGAACGGAAGCCACAGCCGGGCGACAACGTGCGTCCGCGCGGCCAGGATATTCGCGCCGGTGCCCCATTGGT
>JBEVMI010000276.1:0-4836 GCA_040508685.1 Spongiibacteraceae bacterium | reverse complement strand
CAATCGCTACATGAGCTATTTCGGAGGTTCTACATGGCAATCAACAAACTCTCCGATGCAGAAATCGCAACACGATTGACGACGCGTACCCAATGGGAACTGCGCGATGGCAAACTCTATCGCCGCTTTAAATTTCCGGATTTTTTACAAGCGTTTGCATTTATGACCCGGGTCGCCCTATTGGCCGAAAAACAGGACCATCACCCCGAATGGTTTAACGTTTACGGCACGCTGGAAATCTGGCTGACCACGCACGACGCCAACGGCATCAGCGAGCGAGACTTCAAACTGGCGGCGGCAATCGACGCGGGCTTTCCCTAACAGCACCGTAATGGGCACTGCGAGTGGCGATGGTATACTCGCGCCCAACCATTTTTCACACTGTTCTTCACACCTTGATCGACAGACCCGATTACGCTGAGGAAATCCTCATGTCCCTGTTGCCGGCCGGCTATCCCTCTGACGCAAGTGCAGCTTTCAAGCTGTTGGGCGCACGGACCAAACTTTCCATCGACGACCTCAAGGTGCTGGCGCTGCTCGAACAGTCCGGCGAAGCGGGATATTTTGCGATGGCTGCAGCCACCGACAATGAAGAAGCCAAAGCGTTGCTGATGCGCAACGGCCAGGAAGAACGCGGCCACGCCCATCGCCTGCTGAAGGCCATCAAGCTGCTGGGCGGTGACTTTGTGCTGCCGGAAGATCGCGACAATCCCTTCCATACGGAGCGCAAGATCGCACAATTGACCGGCAAGATGATGGATGCGATTGCGATGGCTGAAGGCGACGGCGATGTGACCTATCAAGCCTGGGCCGACGCAGAGCCGAATGCCGAAGTCGCCAAAATCTACCGCCAGAACGCCAGCGAAGAATCGCGCCACGGCCAGCGTGCCGAGCAAGTCAAAGCCCTCCTGCAGTAAGGCTTAGCGGTAACGACCTACCACACGCGCACTCCGCGCCGCCGCAGCTCGCGCGTCAGCACATCGTCCAGATCGGCGAGTTGTTCGGCGCGCACTTCGATCACCGGCCATTGCTGCTGGCGATAAATATCCAGACGCTGCAACGATGCGGTCAGGCTTGCGGAGTCATGCTCGTCACCGCTGTATTCGAGATATAAACCAGATTCCGGCAGCCAGAAATCGGCGAACAGCGGCTCATGCCACGGCAACCGTCGATGGCAGGCGTGAACGATGCCGGCGAGATACAGCCAGCTGCAGATCTGCCAGGTGCCGCGATTGCAAAAATGATGACCGTCGAGCGATTCATAGTCGCTGACCAACGCCAGCAAATCACCTTCGTCGTTTTCGGTGTCGCGGTATAAACGCTGGCCGTATTCGAGTTGTGCAGAAAACAATTCGTGCGTCAGCAAGGCTTCCGGCCAACTGACATCGCCGTCGTGGCCCTCGTTTTCCATCAGCACACCGCCGAGCTGTTCGCCGTGCACACTCAGCTCCCAGCCATTGACACCGCGCCGCAACAAGCCGATTTCGCCGAGCAGGCGCCGCACCTCGCGCGCGTGCAATCCATATTTACGACCAAGCTGTGCGGCGTTGAGCAAACGGTTTTCGGCCATGCCCTGCAATAACGGATGTTCGGGCAGCGCTTCCGGCCAGACGATATAACGACCGTAACGTTTGCTGTGCACATACTCCCCGCCCTCGAACTCGCCTTTCGGTGTCAGCGCCCAGCCATCTTCGAGCTTGCGGATCCAACCGTAATCGCGCAGCGTGCCGAACAATTGCTGCAGCGGAATATCCAGCTGCTTGGCCAACGCGGAGGTGGAGAGTTTGTGCGATTCGCCGTTCATGGTTGCTTCCGGTCAGGCGCTACGCGTTATACCTGTGCGCCGCGATAACGTAGTGCCAATTCGGCATACAATCGATCCGAATAATCGGCGGCGCCCGCGTCGAGCTGCTGCAACAATTCGCTGAGATGTTCGTTGTCCTCGCGACCGGACCACAGCTTCAGGTACGAACCATCCTTGTAACCGTGATCCTGACGAAAAATGTTCAACACATTTTTACCGACGTATTGCCGGTAAAGTTCATCAAAACTCAAATCGGCGGCGTGCAATAAATCCCAGAACAGGCGCGCTGAGAATTTCTTTTGATTGAGCGCATATGCGGCGAGCGCTTCGGTGGCCTCGCGCACTCCCTGACCCTGAAATTTATACCCGTGCAGCGCGCCCTCGATTTCCTCGGCGATGGCCTCCAGCGATTTCCCCGGCGCAAAACAATCGCTCAAACCGAAATGCCAGATATCGATTACTTCGAGTTGCACCTGCGGCATGTCCGGCGTCTGCTTTTTCCACCACTTGTAACCGTAATGTTCGATCAACTCGCCGCATTCGATCCAGATCGCGCGAAACCACTCGTAATTCTGGGCAATCCACTGCGGATGCACTTTCTGGTTCATGCGATCCTGCAGTGTGAGCATGTTGATTAATGCGTGTTTCATGACATCTTTCATTAAAGGTCTCAAAATTTTGGATTAAGTCGCCACCGGGCGCGTCTGGTTGGGCCATTATGCGGTACCGGAGCCCGATCAAAAAGACCCGAGGCCTGACCGGCGGAGCCACCCATCCAGGAAATCCATGTCGACACCATCACCCACCTTCAATCAGCTATTGCGCTGCACGACCTGGCTCGTGCTGCTGCTAACACTGGTACAGCCGGCGGCATACGCCGCTAACGACAAAGGAATTTTCTATCGGGCACAACGCGATAACGTCGAGATTTATTTACTCGGGTCGATGCACGTCGCCAGTCCCGATCTCTATCCGCTGCGCGCCGCGATGGAGGTCGCCTTCGGCGCCGCTGACACGCTGGTTGTCGAGGTGGACATCACACGCATCGATCATGCCGCGGTGGCAACGTGGATGACCGAACATGGTTTTTATCCCGAAGGCGACAGCCTGCGCAACCATCTGCGTGCGGAAACCTGGCAGCGCCTGAGCAAATACCTGCAAAAGCAGGATATCGATCCCGCCAGCCTTGAACGGCAAAAACCCGGTTTGCTGGTCATGATGCTGACGATGCTGCAAATGAACGCTGACGGTCTGCAGGCGGCTCTCGGCATCGATCAGCATTTCCTGAACGCCGCCAACACGGTGAAAAAACCCGTGTTTGAGCTGGAAACCGTGGTCGACCAACTGACACTGATCGCAGCAATGCCCAACCCCGACAAGACCATCAATCTGATGCTGGATGAAATCGAAGACACGGCACCCTACATCGATGAACTGTCGACAGCGTGGAAAAGCGGAGATGCGGAAAAATTCGAACCGCTGATCCTGACGGCCCTGACCGGCGACGATGCCGAATCGCGCGCGTATTTTTCGCGAATCTTGGAGCAGCGCAATCGCAGCATGACGCAACGCTTGCTGGCGCAATGCCGCGCTACCCAAAAATTATTTGTGGTGGTCGGCGCGGCGCATCTGGTCGGCACCGAGGGCATACCCGCGCTATTGAAGCAGGCGGGGTTTGAGATCACGCAGATTTAAGGAATTAATTTTTACCTTTAGGCAACGGATGCAGCGGCGGAATAATGGCCGCCATCAACTGCATCTTGCCGTTGATCACACCGCGCAGCGTGATCATTTCATCGGCGATACGCTGTACCTTGCCTGCAGGCCCCTGCACCAGAATCACTTCCATGGTCTGATTGTGCATCAAATGCACATGCAGCGAACTGATGACTTCGTCGATATAACGATGCTGCAGATCGGCCAGCTGCTTCTGCAGCCCACGCGTTGAATGGTCATACAACAGCGTGATGGTGCCGGCCATGATTTCATCGCCCATCTGCCGCTTATGCTCGATAAGATGATGATTGATCATGTCGCTGAGCGCCTGCGAGCGGCTTTCGAAACCGCGATTGGCGACCATCAGATCGAGATCGATCAATAAATCTTCGGCCAGCGAAATACTGATACGGCTGACCGGGGTTTTGCTTTTAGGGATTGTCGTCAGTGACATCTTTAGACTCCTAAGCGCACATAACGGATTTACTGCGATGCAACGAGGCGGTGTGGGGTGATGGTTTGCATGACCGTAAGCCGCATGGATGCGGCGCTCGAGCCTACACGGATGTACTTGCGGCGCGTCAGGTAAACCATCACCCCATACCAGCCCACGCCCGAGCCATGCCAGATTGCGTTAAAACATATGCGAGTACCGCTCGATCTCCCACTGCGAAACGCTGAGGTGATACGCCTCCCATTCCGCGGTTTTGTATTTGATGAATTCATCGCGCAATTCTTTGCCCAGTGCTTTCTCCACCAGCGGATCGGCGGCAAACGCGGCGACAGCTTCCTGCAGCGTCTGCGGCAAAAATTCGATGCCGCGATCGCGGCGTTCGGCGTCACTCATCGCATACAAATTGTCTTCATTAGGACTACCTGGATCGAGCCCCTCGCGCACGCCCTCCAAACCCGCGGCCAATGCCAACGCTGCGGCGAGATAGGGATTGACTGCGCCGTCGGCGTTGCGCGATTCGCAGCGACCGCCGCCCATCGGTACGCGTACCGAATTGGTACGGTTGTTGGAACCGTAGGAATTGAATACCGGCGCCCACGAGAAATAGGTCATCGCGCCCTGCCGCACCAAACGTTTGTAGCTGTTCACCGTCGGCGCGAACACCGCACACAGCGCGCGGCCGTGTTTAAGGATGCCACCGATAAAGTTGTAACCCAGCGGCGTCAGGCCCAGCCCGCGCGGATCGTCCTTCGGGTCGCAGGCGAACAGATTTTTGCCGGTGTTGATGTCGTACAGCGACATATTGAAATGCGCGCCATTACCGGTGCGATTGGCAAATGGCTTTGGCATCATGGTCGCGAGC
>JBEVMI010000227.1:0-5046 GCA_040508685.1 Spongiibacteraceae bacterium | reverse complement strand
CTCGAAGCTATTTAACCCCTTAAAAATTACAACCGCACCTCGACACCATGCTCGGCCAGATAGTGTTTGGCCTGCGGCACCGTAAATTCGCCGAAGTGAAAAATGCTCGCCGCCAGCACTGCATCGGCGAGGCCCTGCTTCACACCCGCGACCAGATGATCAAGATTGCCGACGCCGCCGGACGCTATCACCGGCACGGCCACCGCCTCGCTGATCGCACGCGTCAGATCGAGATCGAAACCTGCCTTGGTACCGTCGCGGTCCATACTCGTCAGCAAAATTTCGCCGGCGCCGTAGGCCGTCATCTTGCGCGCCCATTCGATCGCGTCGATACCGGTTGCCTTGCGACCGCCGTGCGTAAAAATTTCCCACTGCAACGCTTCACACGGACCGCTGACGCACTTCGCGTCGATAGCGACGACGATGCATTGCGAACCGAACCTCTCGGCCGCCTCTTTAACGAATTCCGGGTTAGTGATTGCGGCGGTGTTGATTGAAACCTTGTCGGCACCGGCGTTCAGCATGCGGCGAATATCGGCGACAGTGCGAATACCGCCGCCAACTGTCAGCGGAATAAAAACCTGCTCGGCGATTTTTTCCACGGTGAGCACCGTGGTATCGCGCTGCTCATGACTCGCGGTGATATCAAGAAATGTAATTTCGTCGGCACCCTGATCGTTGTAGCGCTTGGCAATCTCGACCGGATCGCCCGCGTCGCGAATACCAACGAAATTGACGCCTTTGACGACGCGACCTTTATCGACATCGAGACAGGGGATGATGCGTTTTGCGAGACCCACGTGTTACACCTCGACCTTGATACGGGAGATCACGGCCCGCGCTTTCGCGCGCGCCTCATCAATGGTTCCACCCAGCGCGAGACCGACGCCCATGCGCCGCTGACCGTGCACTTCGGGTTTGCCGAACAAGCGCAGCGCCGTGTCCGGCGCACTCAACGCTTCAGCGAGATTGCCAAAACACACGCTGTCGGAATCACCGCTGACCAGCAGCGCACACGATGCCGATGGGCCGCGCTGACGAATCACCGGGATCGGCAAATCGAGAATGGCACGCGCGTGCAATGCAAATTGCGGCAGATCCTGCGAAATCAATGTGACGAGCCCGGTGTCGTGTGGACGCGGCGATATCTCGCTGAAAATCACGTCGTGACCTTTGACAAACAACTCAACGCCGAAAATTCCCTGCCCGCCTAACGCATCAGTAATGGCGCGCGCAATTTCTTCGGCACGTTGCAACGCCAGCGGCGACATCGGCTGCGGCTGCCACGATTCGCGGTAATCGCCGTCGACCTGCAAATGCCCGATCGGCGCGCAGAATTGCGTGCAACCTTCGGTTTGTGAATTGGGGGCCGTACGAACCGTCAGCAACGTAATTTCATAATCGAAATCGACAAACCCTTCAACGATAACGCGCCCCGCACCCGCGCGACCGCCCTCCTGTGCATAACGCCACGCGTGATCGACATCGGCATCGCTTTTAACCACCGACTGCCCTTTGCCCGACGAACTCATGATCGGCTTGACCACGCAGGGCGTGCCGACCGCGTTAATCGCCGCGCGAAAATCGGCTTCGTTATCGGCGAACTGATACGGCGACGTCGGCAGTTTTAATTCTTCGGCAGCGAGACGGCGAATGCCTTCGCGATTCATCGTCAGCTTCGCGGCGCGCGCGGTCGGCACCACGCAAAACCCTTCCGCCTCGAGTTCGAGTAAAACATCGGTCGCAATCGCTTCGATTTCAGGAACAATCAGATCAGGATTTTCGAGTTCGACGACCTGCCGCAGCGACGCGCCATCCAACATTGAAATCACATGCGAACGATGCGCAACCTGCATTGCCGGTGCATTGGCATAGCGATCCACCGCAATCACTTCGCAGCCAAACCGCTGCAACTCGATCACGACTTCCTTCCCAAGCTCACCCGAGCCCAGCATCAATACTTTTTTTGCCGTTGGCGAAAGCGGTGTACCGATGGTGGTCATGGACTTTTACTCATTGGTCACAGAACGATTGCGCTTCTTTAACATCGAGTGTGTTTTCGTAAATGGCACGACCGGTGATTGCACCGAGAATGCCGGCATCAGCGGATGCTTTCAGCGCGCGGATATCATCCATATTGGTGATACCGCCGGATGCAATCACTGGAATGCTTGAGGCTTTCGCCATTGCGACTGTCGCCTCGACATTGACCCCCTGCATCATGCCGTCGCGTGCGATATCGGTGTAGACAATGGCGCTGACGCCGTCTTTTTCAAAACGTTTGGCGAGATCGGTCGCTTTTAATGCCGACACTTCAGCCCAGCCATCCGTAGCAACCAGACCATCTTTAGCATCGAGACCAACAATGATATGACCGGGAAATTGCTTGCAGACTTCGCCGATAAATTCCGGCTCTTTCACTGCTTTGGTGCCGATGATCACAAACTCGACACCGGCTTGCAGATAATGTTCGATGGTTTCCACATCGCGAATACCGCCGCCGATCTGGATCGGCAATTTCGGAAATGCTTTAGCAATCGCCTTGACCGCATCACCGTTGACCGGCTTGCCGGCAAACGCGCCATTCAGATCGACCAAGTGCAAACGTCGCGCACCGGCTTCGATCCAACGTGTCGCCATCGCGACCGGATCGCTGCCGTATACGGTGGAGTCTTCCATCACGCCGCGGCGCAGGCGCACGCATTGGCCATCTTTTAAATCAATTGCGGGGATAATCAACATCGAACTGGATCCAACGAAACGTGCCAACGCTCTGAGGTGACGGGGTGGCGGAGTGTTTGCCATGACCGTGCGCCGCAGGGAGCGGCGCCCGAGCCTATAGGGACATATTTACGGCGTGTCATGGCGAATACTCCGCCACCTCGGCGCCGGGTCGATCAGTTACTGACTGCCGTCCCAGGTCAAAAAATTTTTCAACAGCTGCAATCCTGCATCGCTGCTTTTTTCCGGATGGAACTGCACCGCAAATAAATTATCGCGCGCCAGAGCCGCGTGAATCTCCACACCGTACTGCGCCGTCGCTGCCACCAACTCTGGTTTATCGCAACGAATGTAATAGCTATGCACAAAATAAAAACGGCTGTCCTGCGCAATGCCGCTCCACAACGCATGTGAAGTTTGATGCACCTGATTCCAGCCCATATGCGGCACTTTCAATTTCTTGCCGTCCGCATCATGCAAGGGATCGCCGAAAAACTTTACCTGCCCCGGCAACACACCCAGACAATCAACGCCGCCATTTTCTTCGCTGCGATCCATCAATGCCTGCATGCCGACGCAGATGCCGATTACCGGTTTGCCGCTGGCGATAACTTCCGGCACCAGCGCATCGAATTGCAGACGTTTGATTTCCGCCATGCAATCGCGAATCGCACCGACGCCGGGAAATATCACGCGATCGGCGCTGCGAATAATTTCCGCATCGGCCGTTACCTGCACATCGATATCACCACCGATTGCACGCAATGCACTCGCGACCGAATGCAGATTACCCATCCCGTAATCGATAACTGCAACGCGCTGCGCACCTTTGGTTAAGGGCATCAGAGCGAACCTTTGGTCGATGGCATCACGCCCACCGAACGTGGATCGAGCGTCACCGCCATGCGCAATGCACGACCGAATGCTTTAAAAACAGTTTCGGCCTGATGGTGCGCATTCACGCCGCGCAGATTGTCGACATGCAGCGAAATTTTGGCGTGATTGACGAAGCCGCGAAAAAATTCGCCGAATAGATCGACATCGAAATTGCCGATGCGCGCACGCGTGTACGGCACATGTAATTCGAGACTGGGACGACCGGAGAAATCGACGACGACGCGCGACAACGCTTCATCGAGCGGCACATAGGAATGGCCGTAACGCGTCATGCCTTTCTTGTCGCCAACCGCCTGCGCCATCGCCTGACCGAAGGTAATACCAACATCTTCGACCGTGTGATGATCGTCGATATGCAAATCGCCCTTGGCCTGAACATCCATGTCGATCAGACCGTGACGTGCGATCTGATCGAGCATGTGATCGAGAAACGGCACGCCGGTGTTGAGGTTCGACACACCGGTGCCGTCGAGATTGATGCTGACAGTGATCTGCGTTTCGAGCGTGTCACGGGTGACAGTGACTTTGCGTTGCGGACTAGCGGCGTCGGCCATGATGGCTCCGATAAGTGGGATGCGCGGCGGAGTGGCACATCCTTCGGGTCAAAAGCGAAAGGCGGGTATTATACGGAAACACCCGCCCGAGTCAGAGCGCAAATGCCCGTAATTCTCGAACTAATCCATCAGCCCGACGCCGCCGATCTGGCCGACCTCGAAAAAATCTACTCCGACTACCCCATGCCGCCAGTCGCGACCTTCGCCGACTGGCTGTTCGACCTGCGCGATGGCGGCAAAACCCTGGTCGCCGGCCGCTTCAATGGCCGCCTGCTCGCCGCGTTGTGGCTGGATCAGAACTCCGGCCGCATCGATCATTTATGCGTGCGCGCCAGTACGCGTCGCCGCGGCACTGCGCGCCAGCTGATCCAGCTATTGCAGCAAAAGGCGCCGCAATTTCATCTGCCCCGACTCACCGTCATTGGCGCCGACCAGCTCGGCCCGCTGTGGGAAGACCTCGGTTTCACACGCGGCTCAGCGGAGTGGACATGGCAGCCCGCCTGAAAGCACCGACACAAAAAACCGCGCCGACCGACGCCTTCAGCACGCGCGTACTCGCCTGGTTCGACCGCCACGGCCGCAAGGACTTGCCCTGGCAACAGGAGATCACGCCGTATCGCGTATGGGTCTCGGAAATCATGCTGCAGCAGACCCAGGTCCGCACCGTCATCCCGTATTTCGAGCGCTTCATGCAGACCTACCCGAGCGTCGCCGCGCTGGCCAAGGCGAGCGAGGACGAGGTGCTGCATTTATGGACCGGGCTCGGCTATTACAGCCGCGCGCGTAATCTGTTGCGCACCGCACAGCGAGTCTGCGCCGAATACGGCGGTGAATTTCCGGATGATGTCGATCAGCTCAGCGACCTGCCCGGCAT
>JBEVMI010000187.1:0-4212 GCA_040508685.1 Spongiibacteraceae bacterium | reverse complement strand
CAGTCGGCGCGGCTGGTTTCCATAAACGGTTTAGGGCCCGAGCCCTCAGTCATGCAGGTGTGAATGAAGATGTCGACGCCACCGTACTGCCCAGCCACGTAATCGAAAAGACGAGCAATGTCAGCTTCGAAATTGTAATCGGCAGCGACAAAATCGAATGTCGCTCCGGGAACTAATGCTTCAAGCTCGACTTTCATCGCGCGACCGGATTCTTCGGAACGTCCGTTGAGAATGACCCTTGCGCCCGCCCTGGCCAACTGTTCAGCCGTGCGCGCACCAATGCCCGCAGTGGACCCAGTCACCAGCGCAACTTTTCCGGCAAGCAGGGCGGCATCGAACGCAGGCATCGCACCATAAGTCATATCCATTTTCTCCATCAGTTTTTAAATCAGTGGCGGTGCCATCAAGACACGAGCAGTACGGCTGCATAATGCGTCAATACGAATAGGTGAATTGCACACCATAGGTCCGCGGTTCACGACGAATGCTCGACGAATAACCGAATGCGTCGACAAAAATTGCCGATACAGCATCGCGGTTATCCGCCAGATTGCGGCCAAAAATCGCCGCCTCATACTGGCCAAATGTTAATGCAGCACGCGCGTTGACGACTCCGCTCGCCGGCTGAGTCGTCGCCTTGATAATCGCCGCATTATTCGGATCGCGAGGATTGTTGAATGGCACAAGGGCAGTGTCATCCTGCCAGGCATAGTCGGCACGCAACATCAACTCACCAAAACTCAAATCGTGCTGATACATCGCAGCGAGCGACAATGTTGATTCTGGAACACCTTCGAATCTTTCCGAGCGTCGATCGCCGGTCGGATTTTGCGGTGTCGGGGCTTCGGAAAAACTCTCGTACTCGGGTTTGGTAATTGCGCCAGTCGCGGAAAGCGTGAAGCCATCGAACAAAACCGCCGTCAACTCTGCCTCCATGCCCCACACGCGCACTTTTCCAGCATTGCCGAGAATGGTGAACAATTGATTCGTGGTTGGATTAATCGCAAACGATGTGCGCTGCGCGTCCGTCAATAAACTTCGGTAAGCGGCGGCATTAAAACGAAGCTGGCTATCAAAAAACTCGCTCTTCAATCCCGCCTCGATTTCATCAGCACGTTCCGGCTCAAAGGGTACGAACGTCTGAACGCTATTCGCGCGCAAATTCTGTCCACCTGCGCGGAAACCTCGACTGACCTTTGCGTAAATCAATGCATCAGTGGCAAGCCTGTAATCAATACCGAAGGTGTAGGAAACGCCATCGAATTGATCGCTGCGACCGAGCGCGCAGTTCGGCGCCTGCGCTGCGGGAGCCATTGAGCACGAGCGCACGCCCGTCAAATTCTGAAACGTTCCCTGCTCGGTGTAATTGCGAGTTTCTACGCCCTTGTTATCGACTGAATATCGCAAACCACCGGTTAAACTCCACGCATCAGTCAGATGCCACGTGGCCTGGCCATAAATACCTTTGCTATCGTTGTCGACGTCGCCGAACGTACTGGTCGATGTCGACAAAATACCCACCAACGGGCTCGTCAAACTGCGATCGCCGCCGGACTCGGTGAAGTAATAAACGCCGCCCGCGAAGTCCAGTGCGTCATCGAAGGCCGCACCAGTCGTTTGCAGCTCGCCTGACCACTGATCCAAATCTTGCTGACTGAGGCCATCGTGAATGCGCCACGGCGAACCATCGATATCCAAAGGGATGGCGCCCGCTTCTACCGTTCGATAGCCCGCTATAAATTTTACTGATCCGTAAAAAGTATCGAGCTCCGCCGTGCCGGTGAAAGTATGCGTACTGGCTTCCGTATGTGCCGGCGTGTTCATGGCTACGTCATCGGGATGTGAACGCAGATGAGCGATGAGCTGGTCCGCGGTGAAGGATGAATTCGGAAATAATTGCGTCAGCGTTCGAGCCGTGGAGGCAAACGACGGCTGTGTTGTTGATGCAGTGACGGGCTGGCGCATAAAAGAAAGTTGGCGTGCTGGACCATTCTGATCCATATCGAATGACTCTCCGGATAACATCACCCGAAATTCATCCGATACCTCGATCAGCAGTTTCGCGCGCGCAGAAAGATTGTCGCGATCGCCATATTCGCGCCCAGTCAAAATATCCTCGATGTAGCCATCGCGCTGGTTATGCTGGACGGCGACGCGCAGCCCCACTCGATCCTCAATGATTGGCAAGTTGAGCATGCCGCTGACAACCTGTTCGTTGAATCGCCCATACATCGCAGAGAGTTTGCCGCGAATTTGTGAGGTATCTGGATCGTACGTTTGAAAGACAATCGCCCCGCCGGTGGTGTTGCGCCCAAATAACGTGCCTTGAGGACCTTTTAAAACTTGCACACTTTGCATATCAATGAGATCGCTGTTTAGGCCATACGCCCTCGCCCAATACAACCCATCCACATATGCACCGACAGATGGATCCAGTGTTGCTAGAATATCCGTCTGAATCTGTCCACGCTGGCTGATGACCAGACCCGAAGGACTGGTGGTAGGTTCCTTGAAGTAAAGCCCGGGAGTGAGCCGCGCAACATCAGCAATCCGCACGGCATTCTGCTGCTGGAGATCCTCGCCACTGAAGGCGGTCACGGCGACCGGGACATCCTGCAAATTTTCTTCAGTTTTTCTTGCTGTAACGACGACCTCATCCAACTTCCTCCCGCTCGTCGCAGAACTTATTTGCGAGGTATCGGCGCAGACCGTACTTGTGGCCAACAATGACGCCAATCCGATAAATGACATCGAACGATTCATGAGCGACCTCCATTTGGCGTGTCGGTTAAATAGCCGCACGCAGTTTTATTGTTAAAGTACAAACAGGTAAGGACTCTGCAAACTGCCGCTATTACCGCGGCGTCGGGGCATCAATGCTCCTCGAGCGACATCGTTTCAAATGTCAGCTGACCAAAACCGACTCGAAGGTTCTCACCGCCGGTGCTTAAATTCTGCAAGGCGGTGACGGAGTCGTTTAATTGCCGAAAAAGGCGACCAGGTATCGAGTCGCTCTGATTGAAAGCAGAACGCGCTAGGCAGCGCGTTGCTTCTTGTCGCGAATTAGCGCGTCTACATCCACGCCGTAAATTCCTGCGACATTCCCGCCAAATATTTTGGCCGCATCGCTAGGGTCGAGTGGTCCAGCGATTTCGCGAATATATTTGCGCGAATCGGGATAGGTGGAATCGGGATGCGGGTAATCAGAGCCCCACATGATCCGATCAGCGCCGACAGCTTTCGACACAAACTCCATGATCGTGCTGCCTTCAAACTGCGTGGAGGCCCAGATATTCTCTCTGACGACTTCGCTGGGCAGACGTTTGACCGGCCGCGCAGCAGCGCCAATTTTTGTGCAGGCATGTTCCAGCCGGTGCACAAAATGCGGCAACCAGCCAATATCGTTTTCCGCGGAAATAATTTTCAATTTGGGGAAACGATCAAAAATTCCACCGAGAATCATATCCGCCAGGCCGGCCTGGACTTCCATCGGCAGACTGAAGAATCCCATATGCCCACTCATGGTGAAAGCAACCTGACCACGGACCTGCAAGTCGTGCACGGTGAGCGGAATATCCATATCCTGCGCCGCCGCCCAGAACGGATCGTATACAGGAGCGCCATACCCACCCTCACCCGGTGCGCCCGTTATCAGCACGCCACGCAACCCCATTTTGGCTGCACTCTGCAAATCCCGTATGGCCGTCGGAACATCATTGATACCCACGACACCCACACCAACCAATCGATTTGGCGCATGACTGCAATAGTCAGCCAGATGTGCATTCACTGCGCGGAAGCAAGCCGCCTTTAAGGCATCGTCTTTCGCAGCGAGCATGACCATTCCCATCGTGGGAAATAACAATTCGCCGTCCACGCCATCCAAATCCTGCTCTTTCAAACGTGCGGCCGGATCGTAAATCGAGGCGGGCGCCTTCTCGAATCCGTGCGGCTCAAATTGCTGCCACTTTTCGCGGTCGTGCAAATGTCCGGCGCCAAAAAATCGAGTGACGCGTATCGGCTTTAACGTATCGAAAACGTAGAACTCGCCCTTCTCGCCATTGATATCTCTCACCGTTTTGGGGGCCCGGTCTCTGAATGCAGGCTCGACACGTTGTTGCCACATTTCTGGCGGTTCTACGATGTGCGAATCGGCCGAAAAAACAAAATTTAAGGGTTGCATGGCTACGCTCCTCCGGGTCACCTAATAGA
>JBEVMI010000161.1:0-3118 GCA_040508685.1 Spongiibacteraceae bacterium | reverse complement strand
CCGGCCGCGTTTTTATAATAAGAATAATGATCAATTGAAGGTAGGTAACCCATGACACGTCGCAAAATTCTGTTATCGTTTTTTATCGGTTATGCGCTGGCACTGCCCGTCGCCCTGCTCGCTGCCGATCTCTCCGCCAAACCACCAAAACCTGGCGCCACCACCACACCGAAAATACAGTCGCTGAAAATATTGCTCAGTGATGACGATGGCCTGACCGCCAATGTCAAAGCACTGCAGCAGGCACTGCTCGCGGCTGGCCATCAGGTGGTGATCAGCGTGCCCTGTCAGAATCAAAGCGGCAAAGGCGCGGCGGCGAACTTCCTGACTCCGATCGGCCCGCTGACCAAAGACTGTCGCGGTGACTCGGCTAAAGTCGGCGCGCCGGGTGTCGGCAGGATTGCCGCGCTGAATAACGCCTTTTATGTCGACGGCACGCCCGTCATGGCCACGCTGTATGGTATCGACATCGCCAGCAAACAGGTGTGGGGCACGCTTCCCGATCTCGTTATCTCCGGGCCGAACGAAGGCCAGAATCTCGGTAGTATCGTCATCAGTTCGGGCACGGTATCGAATGCACAAATGGCTTTGTCGCGCGGGTTGCCGGCCATCGCGGTCAGCGCCGACATCAATACCATCGATAACGCCGTGCTCGCCAGGGAAGTCGCCGATCTGACCGTAAAGCTGGTGGCCACATTGCAGGCGAAAAACAACGGCACCCGAATTTTGCCGAAGGATTTCGCACTGAACGTCAACTACCCGAAATTCGAAGCCGGCCACAGCCAACAATTAAAATGGCGCGCAACGCGTTTCGGCAATTTCGACTGGGGCAGTATCCGCTTCGTCGAAGACCTGAGCGCCGATCCCACTGCCGCCGCTTTCGGATTGCGTGATGTCCATGCTCCCGGCATCACCATCTCTGTGAAAAACAAAACCGATACCACTCCCGAGACCGATCGCGATAGCGAAGCGCTGCAATCATTGAATGGTTTTGTGACAGTGACACCGATGGAATCGGGCTATGAAATTTCCCCGGCCGGTCAACAGTTGTTCGACAACTCCGTTGGTCGGGCACTTGAGGAGATCTAGCAAATGACCGAACGGCAGCATGCCTCGTCATAAACTTTGCGTTTCACAATATGCTGTGCAGCCATCAGAATAGTGGCGCGCAGAGGCAAACCTGCGCTATCGACTCTCGAACTGTATCAAGGAGCGGAACGAATGAAACAATACGGCGCAGAATTTCTCGGAACATTTTGGCTCGTGCTCGGTGGCTGCGGCAGCGCGGTTCTCGCCGCCGCGTTTCCCGAGGTCGGTATCGGTTTGCACGGCGTGTCACTGGCTTTCGGTCTGACCGTGCTGACCATGGCCTTCGCTATCGGCCATATCTCCGGCTGTCATTTAAATCCGGCAGTCTCTATCGGCCTCTGGGCCGGCGGTCGCTTTCAGGCCAGCGAGCTGGTGCCTTACATCATTGCCCAGGTACTCGGCGGCATCGCCGCAGGCGGCGTGTTGTATGTGATCGCCAGCGGCGCGCCGGGATTCGATGTCGCGAAAGGGTTTGCGTCGAACGGTTACGGCGCACATTCACCCGGTGGTTATTCGCTGCTGTCTGCGCTGGTCACCGAAGTCGTCATGACCATGTTTTTTCTGCTGATCATCCTCGGCGCTACCGATAAACGCGCGCCGGCAGGCTTCGCGCCGATCGCGATCGGTCTGGCGTTAACGTTGATTCACCTCATCAGTATTCCGGTGACCAACACATCGGTGAATCCGGCACGCAGTACCGGCGTCGCAGTTTTCGTCGGTGACTGGGCTGTGGCGCAACTGTGGCTGTTCTGGCTGGCACCCATAGTCGGCGCATTGATCGGTGCAGTGACGTACCGGTTTATCGCCAACGAAAAACGCTGAACCAGAAATTTTCTGGATAACAATGAGCAGACCGTCTCCGCAAGCCGATAGGGAGGGGGTCTTCTGCCGCCGTTCTATATCGCTTTGCTCTTCGGCAATTTAAACAGCCAGGCGATCGGCAACAGCAGCGCGCCCCACATCATCAAATGGAAGTTGCTGAAATATGCCTGCTCGCCGCCCGCGTCACTTCGGCGTCCAGCATTGATGCCCCGGTCGTCGTCGACCAATCCCATAACGCCGGCAGATCGAGATCGAATGGCGTGACACGTGCGACCAGCTGCGCGTAATCGGCCCGCGTTTGAGTGTGCCGCCCGCATCGACGGCCACTAACTTCAGACCAAGCCACAGTGACGCGCAAAGTCGCGAATTTTTCCGAGCGGGTCGGGTTCCGATTTCGGATAGTTGAACGGCGTCGCGATGATGCGATCGACACCCACTGCGGCGTAAGCCTCTACGGTGGCCTTATCCGGTGGCGACCAGAGCATGACGGTCTGCAAGAATTGCCGCGGATCGCGGCCCTGTTCGATCAGCATTTTATTTATCGTGTCGATACTGGCTTTTGCTTCTTCCGGCGAGTTCGCCGAACCGTACCAGCCATCGCCACGTTGTGCTGCGCGCCGCAACGCCGCCGGTGCAAAACCGCCAACATGTACCGCTACCCGAGGTGTCTGTATCGGCTTCGGCTCGAAAGCAACTCGATCGAAATCGAGAAATTTGCCGTGAAACGACGGTTCGTCCTGCTGCCACAACGCTTCCAGTGCATCCAGATATTCGTCCATGCGCTGGCCCCGCGTATTAAAATCGGTGCCGGTCAAACGAAACTCGTCTTCGGACCAACCCACGCCGACGCCGAGGTCGAGACGACCTCCGGACATGACATCGAGCGTCATGATTGCGCGCGCGGTCGGGAAAAAACTGCGCGCCGGCAAAATACAGATACCGGTACCAAGCCGGATTTTTTCGGTGCCCGCGGCAAGATGACTCAACGCCACGAACGGTTCGAGAAATGGCGTGCGCGGTCGAAAACTGGCTTCGCCATACGGATACGGTTTCGACGGTTCCATCGGCAGCACGATGTGTTCACCGATCCACACCGATTCGAACCCCAGCTCCTCGCAGAGCCGCGTCGCCTCCAGCATTTTTGGAGTGGCCACGGGGACAATATTAAGTCCGATTTTCATAGCGAGCTTCTCCTGTTATTTACGCG
>JBEVMI010000155.1:0-3787 GCA_040508685.1 Spongiibacteraceae bacterium | reverse complement strand
CTGTCGCTGGGCGATCCGGCGCGGGCGATTGCACTGGCGAGCATGATGGCGGTGGTCTCCGGCACGGTGTGCATTCTGGCGGGATTGTTGAAGCTGGGATTTATCACGGAGCTGCTGTCGAAACCGATTCGCTACGGCTACATGAATGGCATCGCGGTGACGGTGCTGATCAGCCAGTTGCCCAAACTGCTCGGGTTCAAAATAGATGGCGACAGCCCGCTGCTCAATGTGTGGAATATCGGCACGGCGATCATCAACGGAAAAACCCACGTCGCCACTTTTCTGATTGGCGCCGGCACACTCGCGATAATTCTGCTGCTGAAACCGTATCAACGTCTTCCCGGCATTCTGCTGGCGGTGATCGCGGCAACCGTGACAGTCGTTGTGTTCGATCTCGACCGGACTGCCGGCGTCGCGGTGCTGGGTTCGCTGCCGCAGGGTTTGCCGTCATTCGCACTGCCGTGGATTACGCTCGCCGATCTGCAGAGCGTGATCATCGGCGGCTGCGCCGTGGCGCTGGTGTCGTTCGCCGACACCAGTGTGCTATCGCGCATCTACGCCGCCCGCACCCGCAGCCATGTCGACCCCAATCAGGAAATGATCGGCCTCGGCGCGGCCAATCTCGCCGCCGGTTTCTTCCAGGGAATCCCGATCAGCAGCAGCTCGTCGCGCACGCCGGTCGCCGAAGCCGCGGGATCGAAAACCCAGATCACCGGCGTCGTCGGTGCGATCGCCGTCGCATTGTTATTGCTGATCGCCCCCAACCTGCTGCACGACCTGCCCATCAGCGCGCTGGCCGCCGTGGGGATCGCATCGGCCATCGGCTTATTTGAATTTAAAAATCTGCGCCGCATTTACCGGATTCAGAACTGGGAGTTCTGGCTGTCGATAACGTGTTTTGTCGGCGTCGCCGTGCTCGGTGCCATTCCCGGAATCGGTCTCGCCATCGTCATCGCCGTGATCGAATTTCTGTGGGATGGCTGGCGCCCGCACAGCACCGTACTCGGTCGCGTCGACGGCGTGCGTGGTTATCACGACGTCACCCGCTACCCCAACGCGCGGCTGATCCCCGGGCTGGTGTTATTCCGCTGGGACGCACCATTATTTTTCGCCAACGCCGAATTGTTCGAAGCACGGATTCTCGACGCCATCGCCAGCTCGCCCACGCCGGTCAGACGCATCGTCGTCTCGGCCGAACCGGTCACCAGTGTCGACGTAACCTCGGCCGACGTGCTGATCGACCTCCACCGCAAACTGCAGGCCGCGCAGATCGAATTGCATTTCGCGGAAATGAAAGATCCGGTGAAAGACAAACTCAAACGTTTCGAATTGCTCGACGTGCTCGGCGACAATATTTTTCATCCCACCCTCGGCGCAGCCGTCGATGCTTATCTGGAACAGTACGCGGTGGACTGGAAACCCTGAATCATTGCAGACGAGGGCCTGCCCAGGCTGACGCCACGTACGCATTTACGTACCATCCAGCCCTGGTATCAGGAGTACCGGGAATGCACACCCTTAAGCCACAGTTGGATGGCGTCATGTTCGTCGTCATTGACGCGCCACCATTTAGTCAGCCCCTCAACACAACGTCAGGCAAAACATGAAAGCGATGACGAAGCCACGGAAGAACGAACACAAGCACTAGCGGCTATGAAGGCGGCGGCGCGTCGCCACGGCTGCAACGGCCAGAACGCAAGCACCCAGCACGGCGTAACCCTTAAGCGGATGCATGGCGGCTTGGGTATAGGGGCACGATTCCTGGACCTTACTCTCGGTTTCACCGCGCACGCGCATGTCCTCGCCATGCTCGTGCAGGCTATTTTTTTCGGGATGATATTCAGGATTGGTGGTGCGCTGTTGTTTAAACATCGAGTGTTCGACAAGCCGATTGACCCAGGTCGGCGCCAACTTTGTCGTAACGGACATCAGCTTTGCCGCGCCCCCAACAAAAACATTGCGCTGCGGGGTGTGGGCGGCCGTCAGAATGGCATCCGCCACTAATTCCGGGGCGTAAATCGGTGCCGGCAATTTCGGCTCCACATCCATATAGTTTTTTGCATGCTCGACAAATAACGTCGCAATCGCCGCCGGCTTGATCAGTGTCACCGAAATCGGAATATGTTCATGTTCAAGCTCCGCACGTAACGATTCCGTAAATGCTTTCACCGCGTGTTTCGAAGCCGTATATATACCTTGCAGCGGGGCAAAGGCATCCGACAGCTCGCTGCCGAGGTTGATCAGGGTTCCCCCTCTTTCACGCAAATGCTCGACCGCTATCAACGAGCCATTCACCACACCCCAAAAATTGGTTTCGAACAGCCGGCGTTGATCGGCGCGCGATACCTCTTCGGTGTACCCAAAAATCGACACGCCCGCGTTATTGATCCACGTATCGATACGGCCAAACTTTTCCCTGGCCGCTGTGGCAGCGGATCGCAACGCCACTTCGTCCGCTACATCCGCCACCGCCCAGATGACCTGCCCGCTCGCTGCTGATAGTTCACCGGCGATTTTCTCCAGGGCGTCCTTGTTGCGCGCGATCAACATCAACTGGGCACCCTGCTGCGCCGCTTTTTTAGCAGTGGCCAAGCCAATGCCGCTGGTTGCACCCGTGATGACAATAACCTGCTGTGCGATGGGTTTTTGCTTGAGCTTCATAATGTCTCTCCGTTGCATGAGGAAGTCGACGTTAGAAGACTGGAGCAACCGCTATGCCAAAGCTCGGCATTAATCATCGCGCTTAGTCGCCCGCCCCACTGGCATGTCCCTTGCAGAGCCGATGCCGGATGGAGATAACTATTTGTGAGCCATTTTTATGAAAATTTTCGTGAAAAAAAATGGATTATCACTCGCCCTGTTTGGCTGCTTTATCGCAATGGAAGTCGGTCTGAGTCTGGTCGGGCTACGACAATATAATGCGGAGCAGGCGACACACGGCCAGGTATTGCTCAGCTACTCCGAATACTTAACCAGCCCCGCATTTTTAGAAGCCACAATGGAAAACTGGGAAAGCGAATTTTTGCAAATGTTTGCCTACGTTGTATTCACCGCATTTCTTTATCAACAAGGCTCATCGGAATCAAAAACTATCGGCAAGGTGGAGGATGTCGACATCGATCCGCGCACGCAGCGCGACCTCGCCAATACACCCTGGCCGGTTCGCCGTGGCGGCCTTATATTAAAACTTTATGAAAATTCGTTGAGCCTGGCATTATTTTTGTTATTTTTGGCCTCTTTTTTTCTGCACGCTGTCAGCGGTGCGCAATTGCACAGCGAACAGCAGGTACAGCACGGCGAGCGCGCGATTTCAGTATGGGAATATTTAGTCACCTCCCAGTTCTGGTTCGAATCACTGCAAAACTGGCAAAGTGAATTTTTCTCGATCGGCCTAATGGTAGTCCTGAGTATTTTCTTGCGCCAGCGCGGATCGCCTGAATCGAAACCGGTGGCCATGCCACATAGTGAAAGTCCTTGAGCCCCAACCCCGCCCGTCATTTTTACCGGCACCGCGGCACTATTTTCAATGAGCTACCGCGTGTTTCAATGAGCGATCGCGTGCCTGTTGTGGTGATTATCGCGTCAGGATCTGCTGGTACCAAAATGCACCGCGGTCGCTCGATTCGTGGGAGGGCCTGCGTATTACGCAAACTGATGTGATGATCTCACGAACGTAGTTAATGAGTAGGATTGGCAGAAACACTTCTGCTGGAAGGTGTAAAGATTTGCGCGGCATAGAAAACCTCAGGCGCATGGCGAAGATCTTCCAGAACGTGGCTCACCGGAA
>JBEVMI010000147.1:0-7152 GCA_040508685.1 Spongiibacteraceae bacterium | reverse complement strand
CAGAGATGTACTTGCAGAGATTTTGAAACAGATAACTTTCATCGCTGCCTGCGCCAAACTAATGGCTGCGATTCCCACTGACCCGCTCGTTGTACTGAAGTAACCACGCTTCGAACTGCGCCGCCGGCATTGGCTTGCTGTAGAAGTAGCCCTGCGCAAAATTGCAGCCGTGGCTGCGGATAAAGTCGGCCTGCGCCACCGTCTCCACCCCTTCCGCGATAACCTCCAGATCCAGGCTTTGCGCCATCGCCACAATCGCGCGCACCAGCGCCGCCGACTCCGGCTGCTCGACCACGTCGTGGATAAAACTGCGATCGATCTTGAGCACATCGAACGCATAGCGACGCAGATAACTCAGCGACGAATAGCCGGTGCCGAAATCGTCCAGCGACAGCCGCACGCCCAGGCGATGCAGTTTTGCCAGCGCATGACGGGTCTGCATCGCATCGGCCAGTAGCAGGCCTTCGGTAATTTCCAGTTCGAGATGTTCGGCCGGCAGGTGGTTATGCACCAGCGCCTTCTCGACTGCGTTGACGACACTGTTGCCGATAAATTGCCGGCTCGAAATATTTACCGCCATGCGCAGGTTGATGCCCTTGGCGAGCCAGCTCGCCGCCTGCTGGCAGGCCTGATGCAACAGCCACTGACCAATCGGCACGATCAGGCCGGTCTCTTCCGCGATTGGGATAAACACATCCGGACCGGGATTGCCGAGCTCGGGTTTGCGCCAGCGCATCAACGCCTCGGCGCCGATTACGGCACCGCTGTCGAGCGCGATCAGCGGTTGATAAAACAGCTCGAACTCCTGCCGCTTCAGAGCCTGTCGCAGATGCGTTTCCAGGTTCAGCCGATTCAGCGCGCGCTGGTTCATTTCCGGCGTGAAGAAGTGATAGGTGTTGTGGCCCTGCTGTTTGGCGATGTGCATGGCCGCGTCGGCGTTGCGCAGCAGTTCGAGCGGCGTATTGCCGTCATCGGGAAATATGGTCAGCCCGATACTGGCGGTAATGCTGAGTTCGCGCGCGTCGATCAAAAATGGTTGATCGATGGCGGCGATCACCGAGTTGGCTGCCGCCGAGGCATCGAGCGACGACTGGTGATTGTTGAGGATGATCAGAAACTCGTCGCCGCCGATCCGCGCCACGGTGTCTTCCTCGCGCACGCACTGCCGCAGACGCCGCGCCGCCTCCAGCAGCAACTCGTCGCCGAACTGGTGACCGAGGGTGTCGTTGACGATTTTAAAGCGGTCGAGGTCGACGAATAACAAAGCCAGCTGATGGCGGTGACGTTCCGCCGTGCTGATCGCCTGGGCCAGCCGGTCCATGGCCAGCTGGCGGTTCGGCAATTTGGTGAGGCTATCGAAATTGGCTTCGCGGAAAAGGTTTTCGCGATAGGCCACGCGGTCGGAAATATCCTCCAGCAACATCAGTACGTGGGTGTTGGTGCCGCCTTTGTCGGTCAGCGTGCTGATCGTGGCGGCGGTTTGAAACTGCTGCTGGTCGCTGCGGGCGAACGGCAACTCCCCATGCCAGATTTCGCCGCGGGCGACGCTTTCGATCATCGCCTCGAAGGCCTGCTGGGTCATGCTGCCGGCGAACAGCCCGGCGACCCGGCGACCCACCAGGACTTCGAGCGGGTAGCCGGAGCTGCGGCAGAACTTGGGGTTGACGTATTCGATGGTGCCGCGCGGGTCGGTGATGATCACCGCGGCGGGGCTTTGCTCCACCGCCAGCGACAGTTTTTCGAGCTCCTGCTCCACCTGCTGGCGTACCAGGTTCTCCAGCTGCAGCGCGCGGGCCCGTCGCAGGAATGAAAATCCCAGCGCCAGGATCAGCAGCAGGCAGCTCAGTGTCAGTGGCAGCGCGATGCGTTCGGTGATCACAAAACCCTGCATGCCGCCCAAGGCCAATCCCACCGCGAGTAGCGCGGAAGCGGCGGCGAGGTACAGGCCTAGTTCGTGTTCAGGCTTGAGTGGCATCAACAGGCAACGCAATGGAAATGCTGCGGGCTTGGCGCGATCGGGAATCGCCGCCAACTAGTAAACTTTGAGTTTTAATTTCCGATGCTAAGTTAAGGAAACTTCGCCATTTATTTCTTTTGTCGCTGATCAATATGAGAACTGCTTCACACAGTCACAGCTATATCGTTTGCGCGCTAAGTGGACTTGTTAGATACGCGCGGCCATCTGGTTGCGGTTTAACCAATTTTGCGCAGGCGCGCATAGAAAAAGCCATCGCAGCCATCGACCGTTGGCAGTAGCTGACGGCCCACGGCTTGCTGCATCCCCCACTCCGCCTCGATCGGCCACTCGGCAGCGGTCGGTGTCGCTTGCAGAAAGCCGGCAAGGACATCGGCATTTTCCTCGGGCAACACCGAACAGGTGGCATAAACCAGCACTCCGTCCACTGCCAGCAAGGGCCACAACGATTCCAGCAACTGCCGCTGCAACGCGGCGAGCTGGGTGATATCGGCGGCGGTGCGCAGCAACTTGATATCGGGGTGACGGCGGATGACGCCGGTGCCGGAGCAGGGAGCATCCAGCAGGATGCGGTCGAACGGCTGGCCGTCCCACCACGCGGCTGGGGTACGGGCGTCGCCGGCGAGCAGCCGCGCCGATACCTGCAACCGTGACAGGTTCTCAGCGACCCGACGCAGGCGGTCGGCGCTGCTATCGAGTGCCCACAATTCGGCGAGCTGCGGTTGGGTTTCGAGGATATGGCCGGTCTTGCCGCCCGGCGCGCAACAGGCATCGAGCACACGTTGCCCTGGCGCGATTGCCAGTAGCGGCGCGGCGAGCTGGGCGGCCTCGTCCTGCACGCTGACCACGCCTTCGGCGAAACCCGGCAGGGCGGCGACGTCGGTCGGTGTGTGCAGGCGGATGCCGCCGTCGGCCCAGGCGCAGCGGTCGGCGCCGATCGTCAGTGCGTCGAGTCGCGCCAGATAGTCGGCGATCGAGTTACGGTTCTGGTTGATCCGCAGACACATGGGCGGATGCGCATTGTTGGCCGTGGCGATAGCGTCGGCCTGCTGCGGCCAGTCCTGTTGCAGGCGCTGCCACAACCAACCGGGATGAGCGAGCGCCGCCGCCGGGTTGAGCTTTTCCAGCAGTGCAGGAGCGCTGCGCTGCAGATTGCGCAGCACCCCGTTGATCAGTCCGGTGGCCCAGCCCTTGCCGAGTGCACGCGCCGCTTCCACGCTGGCCGCGAGTGCAGCGTGATCCGGAATCCGTGTGTGCAGCAATTGGTAAGCGCCGACTATCAGCAGCGCCAGAACATCGCCGTCCTTCTCTTTGAATGGTTTGGCGAGCAGCGGGGTAATCAGTGCCGAGAGCTGCGGGTACCAGCGCAAACTGCCGTAGCAGAGTTCGCGCAACAGCGCGCGATCACGCGGTTTCACCTGCGCCTCGGCCAGTGTCAGTTGGCCACCGAGGGACTGGCCGCGACCGGCCACCGCCGCAATGGCAGTCGCGGCGAGCGCGCGGCAATCAGAGTGGATCATGGGTTTTCCGGTTCCTATTTTTTTCTGGCCGCTATTTTTCCGGCACCTAAGGGGCGCGGTCGAAGTCGCCGCCGGCGGCAAACCAGTCGGCGCGGCCATTCAGGACTTCGCGCGCGGTCAATACCTTGCCGCCCGGCATTTGCAGTTGTCGGATCGCCAGCGCGCCTTCGCCGCAGGCGACGACGATGCCTTCGGCACTCGCCTGCAGAATGCGGCCGGCGCTGCCGTTGCCGGCGACGGGTGCAGCGTTGTGCAGCTTGATGCGTTCGCCTCGCATTACGGCGTAGGCGATAGGGTCGGGATAAAACGCGCGGATTTTGCGGTCGACCACAGTGGCAGGCAGGCTCCAGTCGATGGTGGCCTCGGCCTTGTCGATCTTGTGGGCGTAGTTGCTCAGCTGGTTGTCTTGAGCCTGCGGTGTCGCGGTGCCGGCGGCCAGTCGGCCCAGCGTCTCGATCAAGGCCGGCGGGCCCAGCATTTCCAGCTTGGCAAACAGGCTCGCCGAGGTTTCGCGCGCTTCGATAGCGCAGCGGGCAATGGCGAACATCGGTCCCGTATCGAGCCCTTCGTCCATCGCCATAATGGTGACACCCGACTCGGCGTCGCCGGCTTCGACGGCGCGTTGCACCGGCGCCGCGCCCCGCCAGCGCGGCAAAATCGATCCGTGCACGTTGACACAGCCGAGGCGTGGAATCGCGAGCACCGCGGCCGGCAGAATCAACCCGTAGGCCACCACCACCAGCACATCGGGTGCCAGGGCGGCAAGCTCCGCTTGGGCTTCCGGCTGGCGCAGCGACAGCGGTTGATACAACGCTAGCTGATGAGCCTGGGCGATCGTTTTGACCGGGCTCGGCGCCAGCTTTTTGCCGCGACCGGCCGGCCGGTCAGGCTGGGTATAAACCGCGACCACGTCGGCGCCGGACCAGGCCAGCAAGGCTTGAAGGTGGGCGCTTGCAAACTCGGGAGTGCCCGCGAATACAAGGCGTAGAGGTGCAGTCATGAATTGTGCTCTGCCGGTTCAGGCGCTGGTGCGGTGTTGTTTTTCCAGCTTGCTGCGGATGCGGTTGCGTTTCAGCGTCGACAGGTAGTCGACGAACAGCTTGCCCTGCAGGTGATCGATCTCGTGCTGGATGCAGACCGCCAGCAATCCTTCCGCCGCCAGCGTGAAGGGCTGGCCGTCGCGCCCGAGCGCCTTGACGCGGATATGCGCCGGGCGGCTGACGGCCTCATAGAAGCCGGGCACCGACAGGCAGCCCTCGTCGTACTCCTGCTCGGCCTGATCGACTATCTCCACGCGGGGATTGATGAAGACCAGCGGCTGATCCTTCTCTTCGCTGATATCGATCACGATCACCTGCTCGTGCACATTGACCTGGGTGGCGGCCAGTCCGATGCCGGGTGCGGCGTACATGGTTTCGAACATGTCGTCGACCAGAGTGCGGATGCGGGCGTCGACTTCGCGCACGGGCGCGGCAACAGTTCGCAGGCGGGGATCCGGAAATTCGAGAATGGTGAGTTTGGCCATTGCGGTTTGTGAAGTACGTCGTACGGATGCCCGTGAAATCCTCGCACAAGTGGAGAAAAGGCATCTAAAGTTTTGATCGAAAAGCGAATGCGGTTTGCGCCCAACGGCGGTCGACCGTTTTTCGCCTGCTATAGTATACGAGCGCCAGTATACCGCTGGCCGTTCAAAATGACCCCTCGGGTACTTCCCTCTCTGACGCACAGCGTCGGAAACCCCGAATTTAAGGGGCGCGTTGGGCCCGGAAAGGATGATGCGATGAGAAAAATTTTATTGGGAAGCCTGTTGGCGTTCGCCGTTGTATTGGGCGCCTGGGCCGATGTGCTGGCACTGAAGCAGGGTCATCCCCAGACCTACGTGGTCAAGAAGGGCGATACGCTCTGGGATATCTCCGGCGTGTTTCTGGACAAACCCTGGTACTGGCCGCAGTTGTGGCATGTCAATCCGCAAGTCGAAAACCCCAACCTGATCTATCCCGGCGACGTTCTCAACCTTACCTATATCAACGGCAAGCCGGCGCTGGTATTGAGTCGTGGCCGCGATGTGCGCCTCGATCCGACCGTGCGCGCAACGCCGATTGAACGTGCCATTCCGTCGATCCCCCTTGAAGCCGTCAACGCCTTCCTCAGCCGTGGCCGCATCCTCGACGATGCAGACCTGAAGGGCGCGCCCTACGTGCTCAGCGGCAAGGAAGGCCACATCGTCACCGGGGCCGGCGATGAAATTTATGGTCGCGGCCAGTTCGCACCGGACATCACCGGCTACGGGATCTATCGCCGGGGCGAGACCTATGTCGATCCCGACACGAAAGAATTGCTGGGCATCCAGGCGCGCGACATCGGCACGGCCAAGCTGCTGGCTACCGAGGGTGAAGTCGCCACGATGGCGCTGAATCGCTCGACCGAAGAAGTGCGTCGCGGCGACACTCTGCTGCCGGAAGAAGAGCGCCGTCTCACCGCCAATTTCTTCCCGTCTGCGCCGGAGGGTGCGATCAATGGCCATCTGCTCGCGGTCGAAGGGGGTGTCACTCAGATCGGCTTCATGAATGTTGTCGTACTCAGCAAGGGTGCGCGTGACGGGATGGCCGAAGGCAACCTGCTGGCCATTTACAAGCGCGGCGAAACTGTCCGCGACACGGTTACCGGCGAGTTGGTCAAGACCCCGGATTTCCGCGCCGGCCTGTTGATGGTGTTTCGCGTCTTCGATAAGGTGAGTTACGGTCTGGTGCTGCGTGCCGACCGCCCGCTGGCAGTTGGCGACGGTATTCGCAACCCCTGATGAATTAATACCCAGAGTCAGTTTTTCTGCGCCACTCCCGGTGGCGCCAAAGGAGGTCAGGGATGACCGAACCCGTATACCCCCCTACCCAAACCTTTTGTTGGTTGATGCTGCACCGGCTGCCGGGCATGACAGCCTCGCTGGTGCGGCGCCTGTTCGGGGAATACCCGGACCCCGCTACATGGCTGGCCTGGCCGCGATCGCGCCTGCAGATTTCCGGATTCAACGAAGAAACCATCCTGGCCATTCTCGAATGGCAGGTCGGAGGACTCGATTCGGCAGTCGCCCGTCAGGCTCGCAACGATCTCGACTGGCTGACGGCAAATAACGCGCAGCTACTGACCCTTGACCACCCTCAATATCCCGCATTGCTGCAGGAAATCAGCGATCCGCCGCCGTGGCTGTATGTGCGCGGCGATGTCGACGCGCTCAGCCTGCCGCAACTGGCAGTGGTGGGCAGCCGCCATCCTACGCGTCAGGGTGAGGCGGATGCGGCGACTTTTGCAGCAGCGCTCGCCAGCGCTGGCTTCGCCGTGACCAGCGGGCTGGCCTATGGCATCGACGCCTCTGCACATCAGGCTGTCGTGAACGCCGCCGGCACCACCGTTGCTGTGCTGGGCACCGGCCTCGACGTGATTTATCCCGACAGCCATCGCGCACTGGCAGAGCAGATCGTCCAGCGCGGCGCGCTGGTATCGGAACTGCCGCTCGGCAGCCCGCCCCTGGCGCGCCATTTTCCCAGTCGCAATCGCATCATCAGCGCGCTCAGCGTCGGCGTACTCGTGGTCGAAGCGGCCGTACGCAGCGGATCGCTGGTCACCGCGCGGCTGGCGCTGGAGCAGAATCGCGAAGTGTTT
>JBEVMI010000145.1:0-4365 GCA_040508685.1 Spongiibacteraceae bacterium | reverse complement strand
ACACCCCAGCAGGGCCAGTGTCCGCGTCATCTCCGCGTGAAACATGCCGAGTGCATGCGCCGCCCCCGCCTCGCCCGCTGCCGCCAGGCCATATAACGTTGCGCGCCCCAACATCACGCCGTGCGCACCCAGCGCCAGGGCTTTGATTACATCGGTGCCGCGGCGAAAGCCGCTGTCGATCAACACCGTCAACCGCTCGCCCACCGCGGCGCGGATTTCGGGCAACACCGCCAATGGCGCAATCGCGCCGTCAAGACCGCGGCCGCCGTGATTCGAGATGACGATGCCATCGCAACCGAGTGCGACTGCGCGCGTGGCATCGGCCGCATTGAGCAGCCCCTTCAACACCAGCGTATGCGGCCAACGCTCGCGCAGTTCACGCAGCACCTCCCAACTCGCCGTGGGGTCGACCGAAAGATTTTGTGCCGTGCTTTTGTTCGAGACGCCGCCAATTACCGATTGGGGCAAATTGCCGAACCTGGGCAGACCACCACTCAGTCGATAACGCAAATACACATCGGCAAACCAGCGCGGATGCGTCAGCACATCGGCAACCGCACCCGGCGTAAATCGGAACGGCATGTTGAAACCACTGCGTTTGCTGTACTCGCGATTGGGTTCGACCGGAATATCGAGCGTCACGATCAGGGTTTTGATGCCGACCTGGCGCGCGCGCTCGACAATTTCCCAGGTGCCTTCTCGACTGCGCAGCATGTACAGCTGGAACCACAGGTTGTCGCCGAGCACATCGAACAATGTTTCCATCGTCGTCAGCGAATGTGTGCCCACCGTGTACGGCACATTCGCGGCATGCGCCGCACGCGCCAATGCTTCTTCGCCGCGATACCACATCAGCGCACTGAGCGCGGTCGGCCCCACAGCAATGGGAGAAGCGCACGCCCGACCAAACCACGGGCACGATAAATCAGTACGCGATACGTCGACGCCAACGCGCGGCACAAATTGCCAGCGCGCAAAGGCGGCGCGATTGGCGGCCAGCGACACCTCGTCTTCGGCGCCGCGTTCGACATATGCAAATAATCCCCGCGGCAAACGTCGTTGCGCCAATGTGCGCAGGTCATCGATATTGAACACCCGCGATTGAACAGCGCCGGGAGAAATAATTTGCGTCACGATCAATCCCTTTTATTCGGAACGTTTATTCAGACCTGTGTGCATTGGCCGCATCCAGAATCCTGATGCGCTCATGATTGCGACTTGCGGACCTACGACGCTTGCTCATAGGCTCGCTGCGTCCATCTTTGCGCTGAGGAACACCGCATGAACACGCCCGATTTCGCCACCTTCGCCGCCATCACCGAATTAAAGTCACGCTACTGCCGACTGGTCGATAAAAAGCTCTGGGACGAATGGCGCAAGTGCCTGACCGACGACGCCAGCGGCAGTTTCGGCTCGACCGAATTGAGCAGCGGCAGCGGCGATGCCATCGTCGCGATGATCAAGGCGCACCTCACCGGCAAAACCACCGTGCACCACTGCCTCAATCCGGAAATTACGCAGACCGGGCCGGATACCGCCGCTGCCATCTGGGGCGTACACGGCTTGATCATCAGCGCCGAAACGCGCGGCGAGGGTTTTGCGTGGTATCACGAGACGTATCGGCGCGAAAAAGGCATCTGGAAAATTGCGACACTGCGCGTTGAATCACTGACCGGTTTTGCCGTCCCGCTCTAAGCAATGGCCCAGCCATCGATTAGCGACTATCGGTCTGGGCCAGCAACTGATCACCCCACTGCTGTAACGAACGCAACAATTCGCACTGCGGATCGGTGGCGGGCAAAACATTCAACAGAGCATCGATCTGCGCGCGATAGCCGTCCATCACTATGCTCGCGCCCAGTGCCGGATCGATCAGACGCTGCCGACAGAAGCTGCGCCAATGCGTTTCTTCTTCGCGATTTAACAGCTGCGGAAAATTGCGCGCGCGATAACGCACCAGCATCTCGGTCAGCCGCGGATCATCGAATTCAAACGTTCCTTTGGCCAATGCTGCCGCGGAGGCATTGCGCACTTTCGCCATGCGTGCGCGATCGGCGTCGTTGAAAAACCCGCCGCTATACAAAGCCTGCTCGGGATCAACGATCGCATAGCGCTCGGGCGCGACAAATACATCGCGCAACTTCGCCGCGAGATCCTTCGCCGCAAAAATCTGCTGGTGATGACGTTCGCAAACCGCGAGATCGATCTGCATACGCTGCGCGATCGTCGCATCGACCATCTTCACGGTGACGACTACCGGCGATTTGTTGATGTGAATCGTCTTCAGTGGAATGCGCTCGCCGTCGAGCTGATCCGCCGCAGTAAATACGCGCTCGCGAATTTGCGCGGCAGTCATTTGCAGCAGCGGCGTCGGGTCGACACTGAGATCGTAACAGACCACGCCATTGGGATTGGTCGGATGAATCGCCAGCGGCATCACCACCGAACCATTGCTGCGCGCACCGCCAAACATGCCGGAGATATGCAGCACCGGCTTTTTTTCACCGAGATTGAGCAGCGCCGACACTTCACGTTTCGCCCGCAGCTTGAACAAATACTCGAACAGTTTCGGCTGTTTTTGTTTGATCAGCTTCGCCATCGCGATCGTTGCGTACACATCGGACAACGCGTCGTGCGCGTGTTCGTGCGCAATGCCGTTCGCCGCGGTGAGATCGGTCAACTTGAACGACGGCAAACCATCGTCGCGATTCGGCCACTCGATACCGTCGGGACGCAGAGCGCGGCAGGCACGGACCATATCGATAATATCCCAGCGCGAATTGCCGTTTTTCCATTCGCGTTCGTAGGCATCGTAGAAATTGCGATACAGCGCAAAACGCGTGACTTCGTCGTCGAAACGAATGCTGTTGAATCCCAGCGCACAGGTTTCCGATTGCGACAATTCGCGGTGAATGGCGGCGATGAATTTATATTCGGGCAAACCTTCCGCCAGCGCTTGCTGCGGCGTAATACCGGTGATCAGACAGGCTTCAGGTTGCGGCAATAAATCGGCTGGCGGCTGGCAGTACATCACCAGCGGATCGCCGATGACATTAAAGTCGAGATCGGTGCGAATGCCGGCGAATTGCGATGGGCGATCGGCGGAGGGTTTGGCGCCCCAGGTTTCGTAGTCGTGCCAGTAGAAGGTTTGCATCAGGGACGTCCTGTTTTAGAGATGACCCCTCCGTCGCTGCGCGACACCTCCCCGACTGAAGCAGGGGAGGCTCTCCATGGCCAGTGCGAAGCCGTGCTGATCTCCCCTATGCAATAGGGGAGGTGCCCGAAGGGCGGAGGGGTCATCCCTCCTTGTTAAATAACTTCCAACTTCTCTTCTTCGATTTTCTTCTGCCAGATTTGCGGGCCGGTCTTGTGCACAGATTCGCCGTGATAGTCGACCGCCACCGTTACCGGCATATCTTTCACGTCGAATTCGTAAATCGCTTCCATACCCAATTCCGGGAATGCCACGACCTTCGCCGCTTTAATTGCCTGCGCGACCAGATAGGCCGCGCCGCCGACTGCCATCAGATACACCGACTCGAATTCCTTGATCGCGTCAATCGCGATCTGGCCACGCTCGGATTTACCGATCATGCCCAGCAGGCCGGTTTCTTTCAGCACGGTGCGCGTGAATTTATCCATGCGCGTTGCGGTGGTCGGGCCGGCAGGGCCGACGACTTCATCGCGCACCGGATCGACCGGGCCGACGTAATAAATAAAGCGACCTTTCAAATCGACCGGCAATTTTTCGCCAGCGGCGAGCATGTCGGTGATTTTCTTGTGGGCGGCGTCGCGACCCGTCAGCATTTTGCCGGACAACAAAACGGTCTCGCCGGTTTTCCAGGTTTTGACATCCTCCGGGGTGACGGTATTGAGATCGACACGGCGCACGCTGTCGCCGACTTCCCAGGTGATATCCGGCCAGTCGCTGATATTCGGCGCTTCGAGTTGCGCGGGGCCGGAGCCGTCGAGCACGAAATGCGTGTGACGTGTCGCCGCACAATTCGGAATCAACGCGACCGGTTTGTTCGCAGCGTGCGTCGGATAATCTTTTACCTTCACGTCGAGCACGGTGGTCAGGCCGCCGAGACCCTGCGCGCCGACACCGAGTTTGTTGATCTTGTCCATCAGCTCGATGCGCAATTCTTCGGAGCGATTGCTCGCGCCGCGCGCACGCAGTTCCTGAATATCGATCGGATCGAGCAGGGCTTCTTTCGCGAGCAACATCGCTTTTTCTGCAGTGCCGCCAATGCCGATGCCGAGCATGCCCGGTGGACACCAGCCGGCGCCCATTTGCGGAATGACGCTGAGCACCCAATCGACGACGGAGTCGGATGGATTCAACATCGCGAATTTCGATTTGGC
>JBEVMI010000143.1:0-4608 GCA_040508685.1 Spongiibacteraceae bacterium | reverse complement strand
GCGCACTGCTGCGCTGGACCGAAACTGCATTTACGCCGGCGCGCACGGGATTTCTGGTACACCGTCTCGACCGCGAAGCCGAAGGTTTGATGGTGGTCGCGCATTCGCCGCGCGCGGCGCGCGCACTGTCATTGCTGTGGCAACAAACAGAAAAGATGCTACAGAAGATTTACACAGTGACGGTGGAAGGCACCGTCGGTGCAATCGGCAGCAAACAACGCATCGATGCAGCGCTCGACGGCAAGGATTCGCTATCTGAAATTGAAGTAATTGATATCAACCGAGAAAAAAACCGCAGCCTGCTGTGCGTGAATTTAATTACCGGACGCAAACACCAAATCCGCCGGCATTTGGCCGGCATCGGCTTTCCAGTAGTGGGCGATTATCGATACGGGAAGGGCGGTGAGCCGCTGCAATTGCGCGCTAGCGAGTTAATTTTTTGCTGCCCGCTCACGCAGAAACAACGCCACTATCGCTGCAAACAGCTAATGCTACATGGATTCAAAAATGATTAGTCTCGACGAGGAATCGACCCAAGCCACCGACATGCTCGCGGGGAAATCAGTAGCATTTATTCGGAGACCTCGAGAAACGGAGGTTGTTATTGAATTCACCGATGGCTCACGACTGTTTGTAATCAGATCAGAAAATGGCGTCGAACTTTCGATAACAGGAAACTTCGGATAACACGCAGGCTTCAAAAGAACCGAACCACTAAACTCGAAATCCGTCGCGAGCGCCGCCAGTGTAAGGCGCTGGGCCGAAAACAACCGGAGCGTACACGCAGTACGTGAGGATTGTTTTCGGCTCAGCAACGCAGCAATGGCAAGCGCAGCAGGATTCTGCCAAAAGCTAGTGGGAGTGGCGGACTGAGGTATAGGTCTTGGTGAGGTTTTCGAGTGTTTGCGGCGATTTGAAAAAGCCGACGTAATAACCGTCCGGATTGATCAGCACGACATTGCCGCTGTGTTCAACCTGATAGTTGTCGCCACCGCCCGGCACCTTCACGAACGGCACATTCAGCGACGTCGCAAATTTTTGCAGATCGAGAAATTCCCCCGTAACGCCGCGAAAAACCGGATTGAAGTAATGCACATATTCGTGCAGTTTCTGCGGCGTATCGCGCGCGGGATCGACACTGACCAGTGCGATTTGCGTATCGGCGGAAAATTCCGGCGGCAATTGGTTGTAGAACTGGCTCAACAGCGCCAACGTGGTGGGGCACACATCCGGGCAATAGGTAAACCCGAAGTACAGTAGCGTCCACTTGCCTTGCAGATTCGCCGGCACAAACGGTTTGCCGGTGTCGTCCACCAATGCAAAATCGCCGATGTCGCGCACGCGTTCGAATAAAAACAAACCCTGCGCGCGCATCGCACCTTCCGACAATACCCGAGGCTTCACCATCACATAAACAAACCCCCCCACGATAACCACCACAAACAACACGATAAAAATGATCGTGGTCTGGATACCATTTTTGCGCCGGGGTTTAACATCCGCTGAAATCATGATCGGGAATGGCACCGTAGGTATGGGTGAGTGTTATGGGTGGAGGTTGGCGCGATCAGGCCGAGATCGTCATCGGAAATACGTAGTGGTCGAGCAGCATGATCAGAAACAACGCCATCAAATAAACGATGGAATATTTAAACGTTTCCATCGGCGCATTGATATTCTTGCCGATCATCATCGTTATCGCCCAATAAATGAAACCTGCGCCGAGCACGACCGCACCCAGCAGATAGAGCGGGCCGCTCAACCGCGTTGCGAACGGCAGCAATGTAACGGCGAACAGGATCAACGTGTACAGCAGCGTGTGCAGCTTGGTGTATTTGATACCGTGCGTGACCGGCAGCATCGGGATATCGACTTTTGCGTATTCGTCGCGACGCGCGATTGCCAGCGCCCAGAAATGCGGCGGCGTCCACGCGAAAATGATCAGCACCAGCAGCAGCGCGTGACCGTCGACCTGATTGGTCACCGCGGTCCAACCCAGCAACGGCGGAGTGGCGCCGGCGAGACCGCCGATCACGATGTTCTGCGGCGTCGCCCGTTTCAGCCACAGTGTGTAAATCACGGCGTAACCGACATGTGACGCCAGCGTCAGCCATGCGGTGAGCTGGTTGACCAGCAGGATCAGAATTGCCATGCCCGCCAGCCCCATCGTCAGCGCAAACGCAATGGCGTGCGTCGTGTCGATGCGGCCCTGCGCGATCGGGCGATCGTGCGTGCGTGCCATCGCCAGATCAATACGGCGATCGACCAGATGATTGACCGCTGCCGCCGACGCCGCACACAACGCGATGCCAACATTGCCGAAAATCAGCGTTTGCAGGCTCACCATGCCGGGCGTGGCCATGAACATGCCGATCACGACCGTCAGCAACATCAGCAGCACGACCCGCGGCTTGCAAAGCTCGTAATAATCCCGCCAGTTGAAATGGTGATGGAGCGCTGATGCGGTTTTGGCCATAACGTAATTCTCGGGGTGCCGGATGACCGTTAACGTTGCACGATCATGTCTAATGAGTGGTCACTGGGGCTGCGCGGTGAACACACGGTGATTCAGGGTGACGAGGGCGAGCAATAATACAGCACCGATCAGGTTGTGGGCGACGGCAACGACCAGCGGAAAATGGAAGACAATATTGCTGATGCCAAGCGCGATCTGCAGCGCAACGATGCCCACCATCACCCATGCCATCCGCGCCGGCGCCCGCAGGTGGGTGGCCAACAACCGCCAGGCGAGCCAGGCGATGTACAACGCGGTGACGATGGCGCCGACGCGATGTGCGAAATGAATCGCCATGCGTCCTTCGTTCTGCATGGTGCCGCCGAGATAGTTCGGGCCGACGTGCTGGAAGATATTAAACCCGTGCAAAAAATCCATTCGCGGTAGCCATTGCCCCTGGCAGGTCGGGAAATCGGGACAGGCAACCGCTGCGTAGTTTGATGTGGTCCAGCCACCCAGGCTGATCTGCGCAACCACAACCAACAGACCCAGTACCGCCCAGCCGCGCAGCTTGCCGAGACGCGCAAGGTCGCGATCAGGCAGACGCCACTGCTCATTGTTGAGGCGCAGCGTCAACAGCCAAAGCAAACTGATCATGGTGAAACCGCCGAGCAGATGGGCGGTCACCACCTGCGGCCACAGTTTCAGCGTCACCGTCCACATGCCGAATGCGGCCTGCAACAGGATGAACAGAAAAATAAAAATCGGCAATTTCAGCGGCTGCGCCGGCTTGTGGCGATGTTTAATCGCGAGGGCGATCAGGCCCAGCGTAAGGATGATCAGGCTGCCGGCAAAATACCGATGCACCATCTCCGGCCAGGTTTTATCGAGCTCGACCGGTGCATCGGGAAATATTTCATTGGCCCGGGTAATTTCATGGTGTTCGTTCGGCCACAACACATGCCCGTAACAACCGGGCCAATCCGGGCAGCCGAGGCCCGCATGCACCAGCCGGGTGAAAGCACCGAGGCCGATCACCACCAGCGCGAGCACGCAGGAGAGCAGAGCAAGCTTAAAACCCGGACGACGCTTTTCGATGGAATTGAACCACGCCATTACAGAGCGCCTCCGCTGGGCTCGTTTTCGCGGGAGTTACTCAACAGAAACTTCAGATCGCTGATCACACCGTGGTAATCGTGATCGGAGCCGTATGCCATCATCATCCAACCGGCCGGATCCACGACAAAATAGGTATGTGCAGGCACCAGGTCTGCGAAATATTTATCGAATGCGATCGGATCGGCGAGCAACATCTGCACACCGGTGTGCTGCGTCAGCAACTGTTCGAAAGCGGCATCGGGCGCGCCATCCTTGCTCACCAGATAACGTTGCACACGACCGGCGTTTTTACCGAGGGCCACATGTGTCTGCCGAGTTTGGTACAGATTTTTTTCGCAGGCTGCGTCGCAGTGGGATGCCACCGGAATCAGCAGTGTCCAATGCGGCTTTTGTTTTGCGAAATCGAAAGCCTGGCCATCGAGACTGCGCAGCGCAAGCTCCGCGATCGGCCGCGGCGGCGAGATCAGATCGCCGTTATTTTTGGTGCCGAGCAGCGCCGGCAAATTTACGCGTCCGCTGGTCGCCGCCCAATACAGCACCGTCGACAGCGCAACCACGCCGATCAGCATGCCCAGGATCAAAAACAAGTCGCGGCGGGCGCCGCCTTTTTTGGGAGAAACGGTTGTACTCATAAGCTCCGGACCCACTCACTGATAACGGTTGAATTCAAATCCTGTCGGCGCGCGGTTTACGCCGGATCAACTCTTGCAAATTACTGCTGCGCAGCAGCCACAGCAGCAGCAGGACTGCCGCCATCGCAAACCATTGCGCGGCATAAGCCGTGTGCCGCTCAGGGCTGGATGTCACCACCGGCCAATCCGCTACCAGGGCGGCTGTGGAGTCGGTGTCAAGTCGCAGCGAGAACGGATACGCAGCGACACCCAGCTGGGTTTGCATCGCATCCACATCCACCTGTTGTATCACTCGCGGCCATTGCGGGTCCGCGGCATTCGCACCGCTCAAACGATTGGCGCTGTCGCGATAGACATAACCCTGCAAGGTCACCGTGCCAGACACCGGCGGCGGCACCGGAC
>JBEVMI010000120.1:0-5315 GCA_040508685.1 Spongiibacteraceae bacterium | reverse complement strand
TTGTCTCAACCACCGTGCCTCAGCCACCGCGGCCCTGCCAGCGATAATGCAACGCGGTAGCGACCGCGTCCGACGTCGATGCCTCCGGCTGCAAGCGTCGATCTATCGCCAACCGCTGCTGGAGCTGTTCGGTATCGCTATCGATCTGCAACCACAACGTCACTGCGCCGCCTTCGACCATTTGCGGCACCGCTGTCACAGTGCCCATGCCGTTCAGGTAGCCGAGCAGCGCCGCGTAATCCGCAAAACTCTCCACACCGTCCACCCGCAGCTGCAAGGCTTGCCGGCTGGCGGTGGTCACGTTTCGATCCATCAGGCCGGCGCCGCGCAGCAAGGTATTGATGGTCGCGGGCGCAAATTCCACTTGCAGTAATATTCCGCCATCGGTTGCACGCTCGTAGCGGTATTGCTCGATATAACGGTCGGCATTGGCAATCGGCTCCCGCAGCGTTGACTGTGCCGCCGCCTCCGCGCGACCCGATACCCGCACCAGGACCTCCGACATCCCCAGCGCCGCGGCACGTTTGAACTCCGCCGGACTCTGCTCGGTAACCGGAACCGCGGTGCGATAGAGATCGGGGACAGCGTCCGCCCACGCCGCACCCGCGGCCAGCAATAGCAGCGCACCGGCAAGTCGCGAGAACAATGATCGGGAAGCTGATGGAAAAACAAAGGGCACGGAGAAAATCTCCCGAAGCAGAAGCCGTTGATGGCGTGCAGGGCGGGCATTGTAACAGCCGGCACGGCTGCATCTGCAGCAGGGATACATGCGCTGTGGTTGAGCGCGGGTGCTTGCCTGTAGAATGGCGCTCCTTTTTTATAACCGGTTGGCGGCACGCAATTCTGCGCCGCGACTGGCTTTCAGCCACATCGGCTTTGCGGACCGCGTCATGACCCAATCCAGCGACACTCCTTCCGGCACCAAAGTGAATCTCAGTTACAAGGACGCCGGCGTCGATATCGAGGCCGGCGATGCGCTGGTCGAACGCATCAAATCCGTCGCCAAACGCACCCGCCGCCCGGAAGTCATGGCCGGCCTCGGCGGTTTCGGTGCGCTGTGTGAAATTCCCGCAGGCTATCGCCAGCCGGTGCTGGTCTCGGGCACCGACGGCGTCGGCACCAAACTCAAGCTGGCGATGGACCTCGGCATCCACGACACCATCGGCATCGACCTGGTCGCGATGTGTGTCAACGATCTGGTGGTCTGCGGCGCGGAATCGCTGTTCTTCCTCGACTACTACGCCACGGGTCATCTGAATGTCGATATGGCCGAGCAGGTCATCATCGGCATCGGCCAGGGCTGCGAACAGGCCGGCTGCTCTCTGGTCGGCGGCGAAACGGCGGAAATGCCGGGCATGTATGAAGGCGACGATTACGATCTCGCCGGTTTCGCCGTCGGTGTCGTCGAAAAATCGGAGATCATCGACGGCAGCAAAGTGGCGATCGGTGATGTGCTGATCGGTATCGCCTCGTCGGGCCCGCACTCGAACGGTTATTCGCTGATCCGCAAAATCATCGACGTCAGCAAGGCCGACGTGCAACAGGCGCTCGGCAGTACCACTCTCGCCAAAGCGCTGATGAAACCGACGCGCATTTACGTCAAACAGGTTCTGTCGCTGATCAAAACCGTCGACGTGCATTCGCTCTGCCATATCACTGGCGGCGGCCTCACCGAAAACCTGCCGCGCGTTTTGCCGAAAAACTGCAAGGCCGTGATCGATCTCGACAGCTATCAACGCCCTGCGGTATTCAACTGGCTGCAACAAAACGGCGGCGTCGACGGCCGTGAAATGTATCGCACGTTCAACTGCGGTATCGGCATGGTCGCGTGTGTGCCCGCTGCCGAGGCGGCGCGTGCAGTTGAACACCTGACCGCGCTCGGCGAAAACGCTTTCGTGCTGGGCGACATTCAGGCGTGGGATGGCACGGAGCATCAGGTCGAATTATTGAACCTGCCACAGGCATGACCGCATCGCTCTCCGCACCACGACGCTGCCGCATCGTGATTCTGATTTCCGGCAGCGGCTCCAACCTGCAGGCGTTTATCGACGCCATCGCGAATGGCGATTTGCCCGCCGAGATCGCTGGCGTGGTCAGCAATCGTGCCGATGCTTTCGGTCTCGAACGCGCACGGCAAGCACACATCCCGACCACGGTGCTCGATCACAAATTATTTGCGAGTCGCGAAGACTTCGATGCTGCACTGCAAACGCTGATCGACAGTTACCAGCCCGACCTGCTGATTCTCGCGGGCTTCATGCGCATTCTCACGGCAGGTTTCGTGCGCCACTTCCACGGTCGCCTGCTGAACATTCATCCATCGCTGCTGCCGAAATATCCCGGCCTGCACACCCATCAACGCGCACTCGATGCCGGCGACAGCGAGGCTGGCGCCACCGTGCATTTCGTCACGGAAGAACTCGACGGCGGTCCAGCCATTGTTCAGGTGCGAGCACCCATTATCGCGGGCGACACGGCAACGACATTGGCGCAGCGCATACTGCAACACGAACATGCGATTTATCCACTGGCCGCGCAGTGGTTTGCGGAAGGCCGTTTAGTGTTGCGCGGTAACCGCGCCGAGCTCGATGGCAAACTGCTGCCGCCGACGGGCGTGGTGAAATAACGTATCGTGCAATAAATCGTAATTCGACGGAGTGAGATCATGCTGAAACGCTGCACAACCTTTTTCGCACTGGCGCTAACCCTGCCCTCGCTCGCCCTGTCAGCACTGGCCTTTTCATTGCAGGCTCATGCCGAACTGGTGCCATTCACGGCGAACTACGCCAGCGAATACGGCATGCTAAGCGCTACCGGTGTGCGCAAGCTTGAAAAACGCGGCGACGGCAACTGGGGATTCGAGAATCGCGCCAGCGCGCTACTGAATGAAGTCATAGAAACCTCCACCTTTTCGCTGCGCGACCAGCAGGTAAAACCGCTCAACTACAATTTTAAGAATCCGTTCAATGCCAAACGCAATATGTCGCTGGCATTCAACTGGTCAAAAGCGGAAGTAACGGATTCGCTGCACAACAATACCCTGCCACTGAGCGGCGAGGTCTACGACAAACTCAGCTATCAACTGCAAATGCAGCAGGATGTGTGCAGCAATCCGGAGAAATTCGCCGGCAAAAACTATACGGTCGTCGATCTCGGCAAACTGAAAACCTACCGCATCGAGTTTGTCGATCGCCAGTCGCTGACGACAAAGGTTGGCGCACTGAATACCATCCACCTGCGCCAGTTCCGCCCCGACAAAAAAGACGGCAAGGACACCCTGATCTGGCTGGCGGCAGATTTTAATTGCGTGCTGGCGCGCCTGGATCAACACGAAGGCGATGGCGTCATTACGCTGAATCTGACCAGCGCAAATGTGAATGGCAAGGATGTGGCGGGCAAGTAACCGGTAACAGCAGAAACAGAGAACACAAAAAAACCCCTCGCTTGCGAGGGGTTGAGAGACGAATATCAGGCCTTCGGCAACGTCACACCCTGTTGCCCCTGGTATTTCCCGCCGCGATCCTTGTAACTGACATCGCACACTTCATCCGACTCGAAAAACAACATCTGCGCGACACCTTCGTTGGCGTAAATTTTCGCCGGCAAATTGGTGGTGTTGGAAAACTCCAACGTCACATGCCCTTCCCACTCCGGCTCCAGCGGTGTCACGTTGACGATAATGCCGCAGCGTGCGTAGGTGGATTTCCCCAGACAGATTGTCAGCACTGAACGCGGAATGCGGAAATACTCCACCGTGCGCGCCAGCGCGAAACTGTTAGGCGGAATGATGCAGCAATCGCCTTTGATATCGACAAAACTTTTCTCGTCGAAATTTTTCGGGTCGACCGTCGCCGAATGCACATTGGTAAAAATCTTGAATTCATCCGCGCAACGCACGTCGTAACCATAGCTCGATGTGCCGTACGAAATCAGCCGCTCGCCCTGCGTGCCGTAACGCACCTGCCCCGCCTCGAACGGCTCGATCATGCCGTGCTCGGCGGCCATACGGCGAATCCAATGATCCGATTTGATGCTCATAGGTTGTTCCCGTTCAGTTCTGGGTAGCTCGCGATCGGTACCAGCAGCGCGCAAGCCGCTAAAAAACAATCAGTCATTGCGAATAACGATGTTCGGGAACACCGCCGTATTCTGCCGTTCGCGCAGCGCCAGTTGCGCAGCGGTGCGCCGCGCAATTTCTTTATAGAGCGCAGCGACGGCACCGTTCGGCTCGGCAGCAACCGGCGGATTGCCGCCATCGGACTGTTCGCGAATCGAGCGCGCCAGCGGCAGTGATCCCAGCAGCGGCACACCGTATTCCGCAGCAATCGTTTCACCGCCGCCACTGCCGAACAGATGATCGACATTGCCGCAGTGGGTGCAGATATGGACCGCCATATTTTCCACGATCCCCAGTACCGGCACATCCACCTTGCGGAACATCTCGATGCCTTTCTTCGCATCGAGCAACGCAATATCCTGCGGAGTGGTCACGATCACGGAGCCGGCTACCGGCACCTTTTGCGCGAGCGTCAATTGAATGTCGCCGGTGCCCGGCGGCAGATCGATGATCAGATAATCGAGTTCATCCCACGCGGTCTGATTCAGCAATTGCTGCAAAGCACCGCTGACCATCGGCCCGCGCCAGACCACCGGCGTGCTTTCTGTCAGCAGGTAACCGATCGACATGGTTTGCAGACCGTGCGCAGCGACCGGCTCCAGCATTTGCGAACCGCGCTGCGCCGGCCGCTCGTCGGGCACGCCCAGCATCAGCGGCTGGCTCGGGCCATAAATATCCGCATCAAGCAGACCGACGCGCGCACCTTCGGCCTGCAACGCCAGCGCCAGATTGACCGCAGTGGTCGATTTGCCGACCCCGCCCTTGCCCGACGCTACCGCGATGATGTTCTTCACGTTCTGCATATTCGGCAGATTCTGCTGTGCCTTGTGCGGCAGCACATTCCAGCCCAGCTGTACCTCGACCCTCGCCTGCGGCAACTCAACTGCTCTCAATTCCTTGCTGACGGCCGCGGCGATCTGCTCAGCCATTTGCGCCTTCACGCTGGCGGCCGGATAGCCGAGCGTCACCTTGATGGTCACGCGGTCGCCGTCGATGACGATATCGTTCACCGCGCCGCACAGCAGCAGATCCTTATCGACATGAGGGTCGCGCCAGCCGCGCAGCGCCTGCTCAACCTGTTGGCGGGAGATGGTCATAGCTGCTCCTGACACGTTCAAAAGTGGGGGCGAACCGCGACGAATCGCGAGGGGCTGCGAGTATACGGAATGAAAAGCAGGCCCGAAACCGCTATATTGAC